>JAEYPL010000186.1 GCA_023410905.1 Pseudomonadota bacterium | reverse complement strand
GCGATCGTCGGCGAGCAGTCTGTACCCCAGCCCAGCCGTTTCGCCTACTACGCCAGTGCGCCCAACGCTATTCTTAGCTTACGGCGCGGCCATCCCGGATCGGGCGCAGCACGCCGATCAAACGGCGCTCAATTGTGGCGAACCTGAGGCTTCGAGCGCCCTCGGCCCTGCCATGCTTAACGACGTGGCCGATTCGCCCCTGTCGATATGCACATCAAACACGCGATGCGGCGCTGCGCAATCCCGCTGCCAGGCCATGAACGACCCTGTGCACGGAGGAAATCGTGTCCGGCCCGGCTTTACCATCCGATCCGAGGGTCGTGCGGATGGCCTCTACCAGGGCCGACCCGACCACCACACCGTCGGCACAGTCCGCGAGGGTCCGGGCCTGCTCCGGCGTGCGTACGCCGAAACCTACCACCACCGGTAGCGGCGTCGAGCGCTTGATGCGGGCCACCTGATCGCGCACGTCCGATACCACCGGGGCGGCCGCGCCGGTAATTCCGGTAATGGAAACATAGTAGACGAAGCCCGAGGTGTTCGCGAGCACCGCCGGCAGGCGCTTGTCGTCGGTCGTCGGCGTCGCGAGCCGGATGAAGCTCAGATTCCGCTCCATGGCCGGCAGGCAAAGTTCTTCGTCCGCCTCAGGCGGCACATCGACAACGATCATGCCATCGACACCCGAATCCCGCGCCTCATCGAGGAAGGCCGCGCTCGGATACACATAGATCGGGTTGTAGTACCCCATGAGTATGATGGGCGTGAGGTTATCCTTGGTACGGAACTCGCGGACGAGCTGAAGCGTGCGCTTCATGGTCTGTCCGGCCTTGAGCGCGCGCAACGAGGACGCCTGCACGGCGGGTCCATCCGCCATGGGATCCGAGAAGGGCATCCCGATCTCGATGACATCGGCACCGGCTTCGGGAAGGCCGAGAAGAATGGCCTTCGACGTCTCGTAGTCCGGATCGCCTGCCGTGACGAACGTCACGAATGCGGGACGCCCCTCGCGCTTCAGCGCGGCAAAGCAGCGGTCGATACGGGTTTGGACGCTAGTTTCTGGGCGCGATTGGGAACGCATGGTGCCTCAGCCTTCCTTCCTGGCCGCGAGATCATTGAGCGTCGTCTGCAGTGCTTCGAGTATCTCACCGCGCAGTTCCTGCTCGGCGGCCTCGCGCTCGTTCATGTCGGCGGGGATGACGAGATTGGCGATATCTTCGCGCAGCGCATCGATCAGCTCGGCGGCAGGGAGCCCACTGCGCGCGCTCGACGGGCTCGCATCATCGTTGTCGGCCTTGACGTCGCGCATGTCGCGCGTGCTCGAGACGCCTGCTTTCGGCGCGGCAGCGACAGGCACGCCAGCCGCAGCAGCATTCCGTCCCGGAAACATCTTCCTGTGCAGGCCCTCGATGTACTTGGCATCGTCCGCGTCCAGCGTGCCACCCTTGTGCTCGGCGAGAAGCTCGCGCAGCGTTTCCTTGGTCTCGTCCCACACAGCCGTGTGCTTGAGAAGATCCTCGACGCGCTGCTCGATATCCACTGTCATCCCCTCTCCCCTTCCCGCGCCGATCAGATCTTCATGCCGAGATAGCCGGCGACGGCGAACACATCCTTGTCCCCGCGACCGCACATATTCATCACGAGAAGGTCGTCCTTCGGCAGTGTCGGCGCCAGCTTCTTGACGTAGGCGAGCGCGTGCGAAGGCTCGAGCGCCGGAATGATGCCTTCGAGCTTCGCGCAGAGCTGGAAGGCGTCGAGCGCCTCCTTGTCGGTGATGGGCACATAGCTCACGCGGCCCGTATCCTTGAGCCATGAGTGCTCGGGGCCGACGCCCGGATAATCGAGACCTGCCGAGATCGAATGGCCTTCGAGGATCTGGCCGTCCTCGTCCTGGATGAGATACGTGCGGTTGCCATGGAGCACGCCGGGGCGGCCGCCGGTCATGGAAGCGTTGTGGCCGTTCGGTACGTCGATGCCGTGGCCCGCCGCCTCGACGCCGTAGATCTTGACCGACTTGTCGTCGAGGAAGGGATAGAACAGCCCGATCGCATTCGAGCCGCCACCGATCGCCGCGACGAGCGTATCCGGCAGGCGCCCTTCGCGGTCCTGCATCTGCTTGCGCACTTCGTTACCGATGACGGCCTGGAAATCGCGCACCATGGCCGGATAGGGATGCGGCCCCGCCGCCGTGCCGATGATGTAGTAGGTGTCGTGGACGTTCGTGACCCAGTCGCGCAGGGCCTCGTTCATGGAATCCTTGAGCGTACCCGCGCCCGCCGTCACGGAGTTCACCTTCGCGCCGAGCATGTGCATGCGCGCGACGTTCGGTGACTGCCGCGCGACATCCGTCGCGCCCATGTAGATCTCACAGGGAAGTCCGAAACGCGCACACACCGTCGCCACGGCAACGCCGTGCTGGCCCGCGCCCGTCTCCGCGATGATGCGCGTCTTGCCCATGCGCCGCGCGAGCTGGATCTGGCCGAGGCAGTTGTTGATCTTGTGGCTACCCGTGTGGTTGAGCTCGTCGCGCTTGAAGTAGATCTTCGCGCCGCCGAGATGCTCGGTCAGGCGCTCAGCGAAATACAGCGGGCTCGGCCGGCCGCCGTAGTGCTCGAGGAGATCGCGCAGCTCGGCCTGGAAGCCCGCGTCGTTCTTCGCCGCCTCGTACGCCTGCTCGAGTTCGAGAATGAGCGGCATGAGCGTCTCGGCGACGAAGCGGCCGCCATAAAGGCCGAAGAAGCCGTGGTCGTCGGGGCCGGCGCGGAAGCTGTTCGGCGCCTTCGTGTCTGATGTGGTAGGGGAGGCCATGATCAGTCTGTCCGGTTCGGGCGCGTCACGCGCATGTCAGGCTGGAGCGTGCACCGCGCGAGCGGCGTGGATGAATTGGCGGATGAGATCCGGGCTCTTGATGCCGGGCGCGGTCTCGACACCCGAGGATACATCCACGATCTCGGCACCGGTCGCGGCAATGGCATCGCCGACATTCTCCGGCGTGAGACCGCCCGAAAGCATGAACGGCACGCGATCCTTCACGTCGTCGAGCAGA
The DNA here is from genome assembly GCA_023410905.1 of Pseudomonadota bacterium. Classification (GTDB taxonomy): domain Bacteria; phylum Pseudomonadota; class Alphaproteobacteria; order Rhizobiales; family Hyphomicrobiaceae. The sequence continues at coordinate 5,785 of JAEYPL010000186.1, read as the reverse complement.
TGCCAGTCGAAGGCGAGGCCGTTGCCACCCGGCAGTGCACCGACGAGCGTCTTCGGCGCCTTGGCATCGAACAGGATGAGCGCGGCGATGTCGGCATAGGCCAGCGCGCCCGCGGCATCCGCTGCCGTCTCGACCTTGATGGCCTTGATGACAGGCTTGCCCCAGCGCTGGACGATCTCGCCCGCGCGTTCTGGCGTCTCGGAGCCGTGGAGCTGGAGGAAATCAGGATCGACCTTGCGCACGATCTCGTCGATCGCAGCATCATCCGCATCCACGATCAGAGCTACGACCGCCGCGTGATCGCGCGCCAAGTCCGCGAGTTCTGCGGCCACTTCCGGCTCGAGACTGCGGGGGCTCGGCGGATAAAAAACGAAGCCGACAAAATCCGCGCGCGCGGCGAGCGCCGCCTGGAGCGCCTCCGGCGTCTTGATCCCGCAGATTTTGACCTTCACCGACATTCTGTCGTCTGCACCGATTGGTTAAGCAGCCATGCCCCGCACCGAGGCGAGATGCCGGCAACCTATGCCGGTTTTTGGGCCCCGGATCAACGCCTGCTGCCATCCTGAGGGCGTCCTGGGCGCGCCCGGTAAGGCGGCAGCGACCAACTGAACCAGAGCGCGAGACCGCGCACGAGCAAGCAACTCAGGAAGCCCGCGAGCAGCGCATTGGGCTCCGAGAGGCCAACAGCCTGTCCACCGACGTACACGCCCGCGCCCGCAAGCGCCGCCGTGACGTAGATTTCCTTCCTCAGCAGCACGGGCACCTCGCCGCCGAGAATGTCGCGAATGATGCCGCCGAAGGTTGCCGTCACGACGCCCATCACGACGGCGATGACAGGGCTCGGCACCACGTCGAGCGCGCGATCCGCGCCGACCACGGCAAAGAGCGAGAGCCCGATGGCATCGAACCAGAGCAGCAGCCGATAGCGCGACTCGGGCAGATGCGCCGTGAAGAACAGGATGACGGCGACGATTACGCACACGAGGATGTAGGCCGGCTCCTGCACCCAGAACACCGGCAGGCGCCCGAGCAGCAGGTCGCGCACCGTGCCGCCGCCGACACCCGTCACAATCGCCAGCAGCGCGAAACCGAAGACGTCCATCTCCTTGCGCGAGGCAACGAGCGCGCCCGTCGCCGCGAAGACGACGATGCCGAACCAATCGAGCGCAAAGAGGAGGTGCGTGTGCATGGTGTGCTTGTTGTGGGCAGAAGCGCAGAAGAATTCATATGCGCCGAAGGTGGTGCACAAAGTCCATAAAAAACGGGGGTTCGGGGGTGTACCCCCGAGCGGGTTACAGGACGGCAGCCCTGTTCGCGCCTGCGGCGCGAGCGAGACGCATGCCTCTGGCATGCCTACGGCATGACCTCGCGCTCTATCGGGAGGGACACCCTCCCGAACCCACCCGCCTTTACGACCAACGCGGCCTGCAACAGGCGACCTTACCGCCCCGCCACCGCAAGCGCCTTGACAGAACCTTGGCCGGCACCACCCTGCTCGCGACGTTGCGCCGCGAGGGTCTGATCGCGTTCGCGGGCGAGGCGATCGGCTTCCGCCTGCCAGCGCAGAGCTTCCTGAGCACGCTTGCGTGCCGTACGGCGCCATCGGCTCTGCGTCATCCACGTCGCCGTGCCGCCGAGCGCGACGCCGATCACCAGCGCAATGAGCAGATAGGCATAGAAGGGGAGATCGACCCAAAGAACGGGCGCCTCGGGCCGGAATGGATCGAGCACGAGACGCGCCGAATGCCGGTTGGCGACCGCGAGCGTGACAAGGATTGCTGCCGCGGGAAATGCCACCAGCAGCCAGACGATACGCCTCAGCACGACTTCAGCCTCCACCACGCCGGGCAATCTCGCCGGCCGCATTCACGATCGCCAGAGCCCCGCGAGGGTCACGGCGCATTCCTCATGCCTCAGCGTCGTCGCCATTGAGGCGCTCGCGCAGCTCCTTGCCGGTCTTGAAGAACGGCACGAACTTCTGCCCGACCGACACCGTCGCGCCCGTACGCGGATTGCGGCCCGTGCGCGGCGGACGATGCTTGACCGTGAAGGCGCCGAAGCCCCTGAGCTCGACCCGGTCTCCCTTGGCGAGAGCCTCGACGATCTCATCGAAAATCACATTCACAATGCGCTCTATATCACGATGAAACAGATGCGGATTCGCCGTAGCGATCTTCTGTATAAGCTCGGACTTGATCACAGCTGCGTCGCTCCCCAGTGAACTTTCTTGAAATTCATCGGTTTTCCAAAGGCTGCCAAACTGCAACAAGACCGTCAAGCTGCAACGTCGCGAGCACGCGCGCATTCATCAGCCGCGTCGCCACCTCGCCGATCGGACCGCCGATCCATTGAGCGAGCGCCATCGCGGATGTGCCGAGCAGGCCCCAGTTAGATTCGCGAGCAGGCCGCCAGTCGACGATCTTGAGGTCCTTGGTCACCCCGCGGCTCTCCTCGAGCCAGCGCTGCGCCTCGTCCTCACCACCGATGCGGTCGACGAGCTTGTGGCCGAGCGCCTCGCGTCCCGAGTAGATACGCCCCTGCAGGAGGCCGGGCACAGCCGCCGTATCGATGCCGCGCCGCTCCGAGACGAGCGTCGCGAACCACTGGAAGGACTCCGCAATCATTTCCTGCGCGACCGCCTTGCCTTCCTCGGGCGGGGGCTGGAAGGGCGAGGGCGTGGCCTTGAGCGGACCGCTCTTGACCTCGTGCATCTTCACGCCGAGCTTGGCCAGAAGCTCCGAGACCTCGGCCCACTGGAAGATCACGCCGACCGAGCCCGTGATCGAGTTGCCGCGCGCGACGATCTGGTCGGTCGCGAGCCCCGCGATGTAGGCGGCCGATGTCGCGACAGTGCCGAACTGCGCAACGACAGGCTTCTTCTCGGCAACCTTGCGGATGGCCTCGTAGACGGCCTCGCCGCCGGTCGTGGTGCCGCCGGGACTGTTGATGAACAGGATGAGCGCCTCGACATTGCGCGCGTCGGCGACCCGCTTCAGCAGTTCGAGCTGCCGGCGGTCCTCCGTGATAACGCCCTCTATCGAGATGCGGGCGATCTGTTTGGTGCCGATGCCCGGGGCCTGACTGGCGCCGATGCTGATGGCGGCACCGACCCCGAGGATGACGGCAAGGATGGCAAGCCCGCGCCAGAGCGAAGCGCGCCGACGCAGCCTCCTCCGGTCGAGTACGGCTTCGGTTTCGAGCGACATGGGCGAGATCTTCCGTTGGCCTCAGATGCGGGTCCCACGCTCATTGCGCGGATCGCCGGATTTCTCCAGGTGCCTCAATGTACTACCGGCCTCGACCGAAGAGCAAGCATACCGGTGCCCGGCTGGATAACGAGGCGTTGAGCCGTTATCGCCCGTTCAGCCTGGGGCCGTCGATCCGCCGCCAAATGGCCCTCGACGGTCCGCAAAGCCTCCGAAATACCGCCGGGAACAAGGCCTAGTTGCATGTAGGCCGCGCCTGTAGCGCCGTATTTCTGGGAGTGACACTCGATGCAATTGCGCTTCGCCCCGATTCTTTTCGCCGCTGCCGGCCTCGGCATGGCCACCCTCGCAAGTGCCGCGCCCGATCCTGCCCTGAAGATCGCAGCTCCGCTCGCCCACGAGAACCTCGCCGTCTACCTCGTGCGCGGCAGCTCCACTGCCGGTCCGACGCCCGCAACACTAGAGGAAGCGCTCTCCAAAGGCAGCGTCATCGTTCATGAGACGGGCAATGTCCGCGAGCTCAGGATCGAGAACACCGGCGCCGAGCCGGTCTTCATCCAGTTCGGTGACCTCGTCAAAGGCGGCCAGCAGGATCGCGTGCTGACGACGAGCCTGCTCATCCCGCCGCACTCGGGCAAGATCGCCATTGGCGCCTATTGCGTCGAGCAGGGGCGCTGGAACAGCCGCGGGATGGAGGACGTGACGAAGTTCTCGGCCTCGAATGCTCAGCTATTCTCGCGCACGGCCAAACTCGCGATTGCCCGCGCTCCGACCGTAAGCGCGGAAACGCGTCCAGCGCAGGGCAACATGCCGCTGCCGGAAGACCGCCGCGCGTGGCGCGATCGCATGAACAGCGTCGAGCCGCTCATCAATCAGGTGCGACCGCCGACGGAGCCCCAGCGCCCTGTCCAGGGCACGCGGCCCTACGTCCGCAGTGGCCAGGGTGATGTGTGGGACAGCGTCGCCGCCGCGCAGACCCAGCTCACGGCACGCCTCGCGGCGCCCATGGCATCCGAGACGTCGAAAAGCAGCCTCCAGCTCACCCTCGAGAACGAGCGCCTGCAGAAAGCGCAAGCGGACTTCGTCACGGCGCTGGAAGCAAAAGGCCTCGCGGATGAGGACGTGGTCGGCGTCGTGATCGCGATCAACGGCAAGATCGCCGGCGCTGATCTCTACCCGTCGAACGGTCTCTTCCGGAAGATGTGGCCGAAGCTCGTGCGCGCTGCCGCAACCGAGGCGCTCGCGAGCTCCGCCAAGGAGGCCCCTCCATCACCGAGCGTCGCGCAGGTCGAGAAGTTCCTGGCGGATGCAGAGAGCGGCGAGGCCAGCACGCGCGCACTCGCCAATATCGCCCAGCATGAGACGAAGGAAAGCGCTGACGTGCTGAAGGTCGAGGCGCGCACGTCCGACGGCCGCTGGATTCACCGCAATTTTCTGGCCGCGAAGTAACGGGTTCCTGCGCCGCGTCCCCGCGCGGGGTGCAGGTAAGGGTGAGGGGCGGAGACCAATGCCATCGCCGGTCAATGCCCCTCACCCCATTCTTCGGAATGGGCGGGACGACCTTACGCAGCCGCAGGGCGCGCTGCGCCGGCTGCAGCTGCCTTCTGCTTGTGCGGGTTCTTCATGAATAGCAGTGCCGGCATGCAAACCAGAATGACCGCCGTAATGAGCTGGTAGTCGGCGATGTAGGCGAGCAGCTTCGCCTGCTGCGTCACCGTCCGCTCGATGGCGGCGAGCCCGACAGGATCGGTCAGGCTCCAGGGCGCAGGCAGCGTGATGTGACGCATGACATCGTTGTCGGGGCGGACGTACTGCGCGAGCGTCTCGTGATAGGTCTGGCTCGAGCGCACGAGATAGCTCGAGAAGAGCGCCACGCCGAGACTGCGGCCGATGTTGTTGACTAGCGAGTAGAACGACGTCCCGGCGTCGCGCAGCTCGGGCTTGAGCGTGACGAAGGCCACCGCATTCAACGGCACCATGAAGGCGCCGAAAGCCAGGCCTTGAATGAAATTGTTGATGACGAACGCCGTCATGTCGATGTCTTCGGTGAACGTCGAGAGCTGCCACATGGTGGCGGCCATCGTGATCATTGCGGCCGCGATCAGCTTGCGCGGATCCATGTAAGGCAGCAGATGGCCGACCAGGAACGAGGCGAGCATCGTCCCCGCGCCACGGGGCGCCATGGCATAGCCGCTCAGCAGCGGCGGATAGCCGCCGATGTCCTGAATGAAGGGCGGCATGATCACGAGACTGCCGAAGATGAGCACGCCGAAGAGCGTCCGCAGCACCGTCCCCGCGAGATAGTCGCGATCCTTGAAGAGCGCCGGTTCGATGAAAGGCGTACTCGTCGTGAAGACGTTGACGACGAACAGCCAAAGCGCCGCAAACCCGACAAGCCCGATCGTCACCATCATCGGCGAGTCGAACCAGTCATAGCGCTCGCCGCGATCCAGGATGAACTGGAGGCAGGCGATCGCGACGCCGAGCGTGACGAAGCCGTAGTAATTGAATTTTCGGAACGTGCGCACGCCCGTACGCGGCACGATGAAAGCCGTCATCAGGAAGGCGACGATGCCGAT
>JAEYPL010000098.1 GCA_023410905.1 Pseudomonadota bacterium | reverse complement strand
ACTTCAGACCCTCGCGGACGATCGCCTGCGTGAGGACGGTGGCCGTCGTCGTGCCGTCACCGGCGACGTCGTTGGTCTTCGAGGCCACTTCGCGCCCCATCTGGGCGCCCATGTTCTCGAACTTGTCCTCGAGCTCGATCTCCTTCGCGACCGTCACGCCGTCCTTGGTCGTGCGCGGGGCGCCGAACGACTTCTCGATGACGACGTTGCGACCCTTGGGGCCGAGCGTCACCTTCACGGCATTGGCGAGGATGTCGACGCCGCGCATCATGCGCTCGCGGGCATCGGCGGCAAACTTTACGTCTTTGGCTGCCATGTGCAGGGTTCCTGATGGAGTAGGAGGAATTTCGTTCTCTGAAAGAAGCGACGGGGCTCGGCTCGATTACTTGTCGAGCACGCCCATGATGTCGCTCTCCTTCATGATCAGCAGCTCCTTGCCGTCGATCTTGACCTCGGTGCCCGACCACTTGCCGAACAGCACCTTGTCGCCCTTCTTGACGTCGAGGGCCACGAGCTTGCCGCTCTCGTCGCGGGCGCCGGGGCCGACCGCAACGACCTCGCCCTGCTGGGGCTTCTCGGCTGCGGTGTCGGGAATGATGATGCCGCCAGCGGTTTTGGTCTCGCTGTCGGTACGGCGCACGACCACGCGGTCGTGAAGGGGGCGGAACTTCATGGAGGGCCTGCTCCGGATTGGGTTTTTGCTCTGATTTGGGGAGCCGCGGGGTGCGGTCGCCGGCGGCTGTTAGCACTCGTAAATCGAGAGTGCCAGCCACTGCCGCAGGAGGTATTCTCCAGCGTGCGCTCTGTCAAGGTTTTTGCCGCCGATTTTGTGACGCCCAGAGTTCCGTGGCGAGAATCTGACCGAGGCGTCGTTACCACTTGGTAAACGACTTCCGGATAGCGCCGCTCCCGGCAACAATTTCGAAAGAAATGACGCGACCGGACTTATTTTCTGGCCGGCCGCCGCGAAAGCAGGAACACCGCCTTTTCGCCGAGAAGGTTATGGATCGTCAGCGGCATCCGCACCCATGTGCCGAGCTGCTGGCCCGAGGTGTTGAACGCTACTGCCCGCTCGACCTTGGCGTCGACCAGCCGGCAGAGGTCGGCGAAGTCCTTGATCGTGCAGAGGTGTGCGTTGGGTGTGTCGTACCAGGTATCGGGCAGGTGCTCGGTGACCGGCATCCGGCCTGTGGCGAAGAACTTCGCGCGCACCTTCCAGTGACCGAAGTTTGGGAAGGAGACGATGGCGTAGCGGCCGATCCGCAGAAGATTAGCGAGCACCTTCTTCGGGTTGCGCGTCGCCTGGATCGTGAGCGACAGGATCGCGTAATCGAAGGCATCGTCCGGATAGGCGTCGAGATCCTGGTCGGCATCGCCTTGGATGACCGAGAGACCGCGCGCCACGCACGCATTGACGCGATCGCGATCGATTTCGACGCCGCGCGCATCGACATCCTTGCGGTCGGCCAGGAGCTGCAGCAGTGCGCCATCGCCGCAGCCGACATCAAGCACGCGGGCGCCGGGCTTTACGAGGCCGGCGATCAGCTGATGGTCGACGCGCGGCGGGGGGATTGTTTGATCCTCATGACGGGCAAGCATCAGGCCGCGCTCCTTGCCGGAGCGATGCCATGACGCGCGGCTGCTGAATTGATGAAGCCGGTGATCGTTTTGAAGAGTACGGGCTCATCGAGCAGGAAGGCATCGTGGCCTTTGTCGCTTTCGATCTCGACGAAGCTCACGTTGGCCGCGACCGCATTCAGCGCCTGCACGATCTTGCGGTTCTCGTGTGTCGGATAAAGCCAGTCGCTCGTGAACGAAACGACGCAGAAGCGCACTTTGGTATTGCGGAAGGCATTTGCGAGCACACCGTCGAACTCGGCAGCGAGATCGAAATAGTCCATGGCGCGCGTGATGTAGAGATAGCTGTTCGCATCGAAGCGATCGACGAACGTCGAGCCCTGGTGGCGCAGATAGCTTTCGACTTGGAAATCGGCGTTGAACGAGAACGTGCGTGCGTCGCGGTCCTGCAGACTGCGGCCGAACTTCGCGTGCAGTGCCGCTTCGGAGAGGTACGTGATGTGCGCCGCCATGCGCGCGACCGCGAGGCCGCGCCGTGGTACGCGATCGTTCAGCAGGTAGCGGCCATCGACCCACTCCGGATCGGCCATCACGGCCTGACGCCCTACCTCATGGAAGGCAATGTTCTGCGCGGTGTGCTGCGCCGCTGTCGCGATGGGGATTGCGCAGTGCAGGCGCTCGCCGAAGTGCGCGGTCCATTCCAGCACTTGCATGCCGCCCATCGAACCACCGACGACGGCAAACAGCTTGTCGATGCCGAGGTGATCGATCAGGCGCACCTGCGCGCGCACCATGTCGCGGATCGTGATGACCGGGAAACTCAGGCCATAAGGCTTGCCAGTCTCCGGATTGATCGACGCCGGCCCTGTCGAGCCGAGGCACCCTCCGAGGATGTTGGCACAGATCACGAAAAAGCGGTCGGTATCGATCGGCTTGCCGGGGCCGATCATGAGATCCCACCACCCGCCCTTCCGGGTGACGGGGTTTGTATGGGCGAAGTATTGATCGCCCGTTAGCGCGTGACAAATGAGGATGGCGTTCGATTTGGCTGCATTGAGCGTGCCGATCGTTTCATAAGCTACAGTGAACGGTCCGAGGCTTTTGCCGCAGTCCAGCGCGAGTGGATCGGACGCGGGGAACGTGACAAACGGGCTCGACGGGGTCCGAGTCTCTCTGAGAGCGCTCTGCTTGACGTCGTTGGGGGAGGGCGCTCCCTCATCGGACGAGGATGGCCTCTGCCGCGGCTCGATCGATACGCTCGCCATGCAGTCTCTCCGCGCGGTCGGCTGCCACCGACACAAAAAAAATCCGGACTCGGGGCCGGCGATCGATGCCGTGCTCAACCGAATTCCGGATGCGCGCGGCCTCTTTAGCGAATTATTTAACGTGGCTGCAAGCCGGCCGGCCAAATCACCACGAGTGCAAAGCTAATATGTGCGGCTGCGCTTCGACGTCAAGTATCGAACGAGCCAATGGTGATGCGCGTTCGATCACGCTCTGTACCCAAATGCGCTCGTTCGTGATCTGAATTGGCGGTATTCGCGTGTCTGCTCCGGCCAATTTTTCGCGCCCACAAGGCGACGCGACTTTTCGCATCCAAGAGTACCTGGACAAGTTATGTTATAACATCTATTAGCCGTTTACTAGGTACGAGATCAGGAGTGGTTCAATGCGGTTTTCGATCATCGGAGCGGGGGCGCTAACGGGCTTGGGGCTGTGTGTGACGGCCAGCGCCACGCAGGCGGAAAGCCTCAACGTCGTCGCCACCATCAAGCCGATCCACTCGATCGCCGCTGCGGTCATGTCAGGCGTCGCGGAGCCGAAGCTGCTGCTTGATGGCACGGCCTCTCCGCACACCTTCAGCCTCAAGCCCTCGGATGCCAAGGCTCTGTCGGCGGCGCGCGTGATCTTCCGCGTTTCCGACGGTCTCGAGCCCTTCATGATCAAGGTCGCCCGCTCGCTGCCCAAGACGGTGGAAGTGGTGACGCTCGAGAAGGTGTCCGGCCTCACGCTCCATCCCATGCGCACCGGCGGTACGTTCGAGGATCACGACCATGATCACAGTCACGGCAAAGGCAGCAAGCACAAGCACGGCCATTCACATGGCGACAGCAAGAACGCCACGGACGGCCATCTGTATCTCGACCCCGACAACGCCGCGCTGATCGCCGCGCATATGGCGGATGTGCTCGGTAAGGCCGAGCCTGCATCGGCGGAGCGTTTCAAAACAAATGCCGAAGCTTTCCAGCGCGAAATGTCTACGCTGAAGGCCGAGCTCAGCGATAAGACGAAGCCGCTCGCCGGCCGCCCGTTCATCGTCTTCCACGATGCCTATCAGTATTTCGAGAAGCGCTTCGGGCTTGAGGCTGCGGGCTCGGTGACCGTCAGCCCCGAAGTCGCGCCAAGTGCGCGTCGGCTCTCTGCGCTACGTCGCAAGATCGGAGAGCTGAAAGCCGTTTGCGTCTTCTCCGAACCGCAGTTCGAGCCGCGGCTTGTGAAGACAATTACAGAGAAGACGAATGCGCGGCGCGGTGTGCTCGACCCGCTCGGCGTTGCAATTACGCCAGGGCCGACGCACTACGCGACGCTGCTGCGCAATCTCGCAACAGATCTCAATGCGTGCCTGAAAGAGTAGTGCGCGGCGCGCCGCCTTTACTCGGCGGCGAGCTGATTGACGGCGGGCGTGACTTCTGTGCGCGGCTGAAGCTTCGCAGCGAGACGCTGACCGAAGTCGACGGCGCGATCGACGACAAGCGAACGCTGACGGTCGAGCGTGATCATGTGATAGCTGTCGTCCAGCACCACCACATCCACGAGACCACCGAGCTGACGCTGGATCTCGGTCGTATTCGAGAGATCAGCCTGATCGTCGTTGCGCGGATGGAAGATGAGCGTCGGTTGCTTCACGTCCGGAAGCTGCGTGCGCACCGCGCCGCGCAGAGACTTGAGCTCCCACAGCATGGAGCCGCTGCGGCCGAAGACGTCCTTCATCGAGCGGCCTTCGCCCTGCAGCGAGTCGAGCGCGAACTGGCGAATGCGCTCGTCTTTGATGCCGTAGGGTGCGGCCTCGGTGAAGTTGAACAGATTCACGATCTGCTTCTGCGGCACGTACTTGAGAAACCGCAGTGCGCGCGGAACCGCCCAGCCGTTCGGCCAGAGCGTCGGTGCCAGCAGAACGGCGGCCGCTACTTCATCGCGACGCTCGGCGGCAAGACGCAGAGCGAGCAGTGCGCCGGACGACAGTCCGCCGACGATGACCATGTCACAGCGCGCGCGCAGCTCGTCGTGAGCCGCGACGACGCTGTCGTACCAGTCCTGCCAGGTCGTTGCGTTGAGCTCGGCCTCGGTGCCGCCATGCCCCTCGAGGAGCGGGCAGTACACAGCGAAGCCGGCGCGGGTCAGACCCTGCGCAGCAAAACGCAACTCGACCGGAGTCCCGCCCAGGCCATGGATCAGGAGAAAGCCGATGCGGCCATTCTCGCCAAATCCCGGCTGGTCATAAACGTACCGGTCACTCGCGATCTCTTTACCCGTACTCTCAACTACCTGCATGATTGAGATCATGTCCTTTTTGGCATCTGCGTGCCGGATCCACCTTCGCAACCCCGGGTCCGGCCTCCGCTCCTTGAACTCCGGAGCGGCCGCCTCTGGCGTTTAACGGTTCACTGAGCCTCTAGTTGCGCGTCACGCGCGTCATGAGCGCGTCGAGCAGCCGGATGGCCAGATCGATTTCGCTCTTCGAGATATGAAGGCTGGGTGCAAGGGTGATTACGTTCTTGTACCAACCGCCGATATCCAGCACGAGGCCGTACTTGCGGCCATCGATGTCGATGTCGCCCTTGAGGCCTTCGTCCACCATCAGATCGACGAGGCGCTTCGACGGCGTGAAGCTGTCATGCGGCTCGCAGATTTCGGCGCGCAGCGCGAGGCCGAGGCCGTCGACATCGCCGATGCACTTGTGGCGCTTCTGAAGATCGCGGAGACCTTCGAGGAAATACTTGCCCTTCTCGGTGACCATCGCCTCGTAGTCGGTCTCGCCGAGCATGTTCATGACTTCGAGCGCCACCGCGGTACCCATCGGGTTCGCGTTGAACGTCGAGTGCGTCGAGCCCGGCGGGAAGATCGTCGGATTGATGATCTCCTCACGCGCCCACACACCGGCGAGCGGGTTGAGTCCGTTCGTGATCGCTTTGCCGAATACGATGATGTCCGGCTTCACGCCGAAGTGCTCAATCGACCAGAGCTTGCCGGTGCGATAGACGCCCATCTGGATTTCATCGGCGACCAGCAGGATGCCGTGGTCGTCGAGAACCTTCTTGATGCCCTTGAAGAAGTTCGGCGGCGGGATGACGTAGCCGCCCGTACCTTGGATCGGCTCGACGTAGAAGGCCGCGTATTCGGACTCGCCGACTTTCGCATCCCATACGCCGTTGTACTCGCTCTCGAAGAGGCGAGCGAACTTCTGCACGCAGATCTCGCCGTACTCCTCCTTCGACATGCCCTTGGGGCCGCGGAAGTGATACGGGAACTCGATGAACTGCGCGCGCTCGCCGAAGTGGCCATAGCGGCGGCGGTAGCGATATGACGATGTGATCGCGGACGCGCCGAGTGTGCGGCCGTGGTAGCCGCCCTCGAACGCGAACATCAAGCTCTTGCCCTTCTTGAAGTTGCGCACGAGCTTGAGGCTGTCCTCGACGGCCTGGGCGCCGCCGACATTGAAGTGCACACGGCCCTTCTCGCCGAACTTCTTCTCTGCGTCCTGCGCGATCATCGCCGCAAGCTCGATCTTCTCGCGGTGAAGATACTGCGACGCGACCTGCGGCAGCCGCTCGAGCTGGCGGTGCGCGGCGTCGTTGATTCGCTGATTGCGGTAGCCGAAGTTGACGGCCGAGTACCACATCTGGATGTCGAGGAACTCGCGGCCCTGCTCGTCGTACATGAACGAGCCTTCGCAGCGCTCGAAGATCTTCGGCGGATTGGTGTAGTGCACCGTGTCGCCGTGCGAGCAATAGATGTCCTCGAGCTTGAGGAGCTCCGCTTCGCTCTTCGGCGTCGCAGAACTCGATGCCGTGGTGGCGCCGGCATCGTTCCAATGAACGGACTTGTCCATGAGGCTACTCGTCTCTTGCTTGTTCTGAGAGGATCATTGTGCCGTCTTCACCACGTCCAGCCCTGTCATCGAGCCAGCGAACGAAGATCTCCGTCGCTTCATCAAAGTTCGTGATGGCAAAGTGCGGCAGTGCATTCTTCCGGCAGTGCTCGACGAGCGAACTCTTCGCGAGCACAAGATCGGCGCGCTCGGCGACGCAGAAGTCGCTGCGCCCGTCGCCAACGACCACACGGACCGAGCCCCGCGCCGCGTCCGCAAACTGGCACTTGCAGTTTCCAGACAGCGGACGGCAGTCGCCCCGTGCATGAGGAAACGTGAGACGCCAGCGGTCTGTTCCGACAGCCTGCAGACGGTTGGCGCGATAAGGAAGGTCGAGACCAGCGCGGGCGAGCACCGTGCCGACGGTGCGATCGAGTCCGTCCGAAACGACCATCACGTCGAGATCGCGCGCTTTGCACTCCTCGATAAAGGGGAGGAAGCCGCGGTCGATCTCGATTGACGACACGAAGTCGTCATACTGTTTCGGCGAAGCTTTGATGAGATCGATCTGACGCACCAAGCATTCGCGCGAGCCAATTCGCCCAGCTTGCCAGTCGGCTTCAATATCAAGCCAACCCGGCTCGGCGAAACGCTCGAGCAGTGCGTCTGTCGTATCAACTGTTGCTATTGTCCCGTCGAAATCGACGAGCACGCAGCACTTCAAACGTCCACTCGACACGTCGCTGGAACTCTTTGATTGTGTCCGATGATTTGGGGTTGCTACCCCAAAGACCGAAGTTCTACAACTCTTTTGGGCCTAAGCGCAGAGCTGCTGCCGTTTTTCGTTAATGACAGCCCACCGATTGGCTCAGTGTATTCAGTTCGCCATTAGCAAATTCGATTTGCACTCGGATCGATCTGAACTATCTCGTTGCGGTGTCCCAAATTTTCCCATCTTAAAGCGCAAATCAGCCTGCTGCCGCCGACTGCTTGCTCCAGTTTGGTAAGTTGGCATCGGCGGCCGCGTGTTCAAGCCATGGATAGTGGCTGGTTCATGACGGACTTGTGACAACCCACGAGGAGTGGTTTGCGGCGCCGGGGAGCAAAAGCGACATCCGCCGCCCTAACGCAATGAGATGTTCTGTCGCGCGGCCAAACGTGCCCTGGCGCGTGCGTCTTTCACCGTCATAATTGGTAAATGTAATAGGGTGCGGAGCTATGGCGCGAAATTCAAGACTTTCAGAGACTTATCGGCGCCGTCTATGGCTTTCGTCGCGTGAGGTGATGATCGCGGCGGTGGTAACCGCGCTTGCCGGCGCCGCTATTTTGACGGCCGTCTGGAAACCATCCCAGACGGGGCCGCAGACGGCTGCGCCTGCCGAGCCAAAACCCTCGCAATAGGGCGCGATTTATTTTCTCATATCAGGGGATTAGACTTCCTCTGATGTTTCGATCGGGCATTCGCGCGCCTTATTCCGGCCGATCCGGCCTGCTTTTCTGAAGCCGGTTGCCGGCCCCGATAACCCGGATTAACCTAGTTGCAGCCGCGGCGGGCTGGCCCGCATGGCAGGCCTGCGACATGCGCAATTCGCGGCGCCGCGGTAATAATCGGTCAACAATTGGTGAGCGGCCCATTTATGATGTCAGCACGATCGATCGCGGCGGCGGGTCTGCTCGGAGTTCTGCTCGCCGTTCCCGCGGCAGCGCAGTCGACGGGGCCGGCTGACAGTGGTGTTCAGCGCAATGATCAATCCGTGCGCGGTGAGCCACCGCCTCCTGCACCCGCCGGTTCGCAGCGCCCGCGCGAGCCCAGGGCGGAGCCGCCTGCGCGCGCGGACGACGGTTTCGAGTTGCCACCCGCCGGCTGCCGCTATCGCGACAACAAGCTCGACCTGATCGTCTGAGGGTTTCTGCCGCCTTGTGGGTCAGTCCGACTTCGCCGCCGAAGCAGGCGCGGATGCTGCTGCCGTCGCCGGCTTTTTGGTGCGCGCTTTTTTCTGCTTCTTCGTCGGTACGGCTCGCGCTTGGCGCTTGCCGTTGCAGGCGAAGGACATGACCATCTCCCGAACGCTGCGCGGCGTGGCCGTCTCGGCACTCACGGGGATCGTATCGAGCGTCGCGCTCGTGAACAGCTCCTTCCAGCCGTAGCTCTTGAAGCCATGCTCGAGCAGGCTGGCCGCACGCAGGCTCCGATCGCGTGAAGTGTACTCGCCGAGTACGACGGCAGCGAGCCGACGGTTCTCCCGCGTCGCTGTCGCCACGACGTTGAAGCCGGAATCGCAGATGAAGCCGGTTTTCAGGCCATCCGCGCCTTCGTAGGTGCGTAGCAGGCCATTATGGGTCCGCAGGCGGCGGCGCCCGATCTGCATGTCGGACATCGCCCAGAGCTCTCCATAGTCCGGATAGTCCGTGAGAACGGCACGCGTCAGTCGCGCGAGATCGCGCGCGGTCGTCACTTGCTCCGGAGCCGGGAGACCGTGCGGATTGACGAAGCGCGTCTGCGTCATCCCGAGGCGCAGCGCCGTTTCGTTCATCGAGCGCACGAACGCTTCTTCAGTGCCACCAATCGCCTCGGCGAGCATGACGGCGCCGTCGTTCGCCGATTTCACGATCAGCGATTTCAGCGCGAGGTTGACGGTGATTTCCGCGCCGACCGGCAGGCCGAGCTTGCTCGGGGGCAGCGCATTCGCATTGACGCTCACGGGGATCTTCTGATCGAGCGTGATCTTGTTCGTCTTCAGCGCCTCGAAGACGAGGTAGGCCGTCATGATCTTGGTGAGCGACGCAGGGTGCCAGGGCTGGTCCTGGTCTTCGGCGTAGAGGACGCGCCCGTTGGTGGCATCGAATAGAAGTGCCGGCCCCGCTGCCGCAGTGCCAGACCATCCGAGCATCAACGCCAGTGCCATGGCGGTCTTCCGCACGACCATTCTGCCCGGTCTCCTCTGAGCTCCGCGTGTGCGGCAGCTGATGCCATACGCTTTGGCGCGCCACACGACTAGCCGGCCGTCCCAATCACGACGGCGGCAAACATATCCTACGAACCTTGAGTATAGCCTGATCCGCCGACTGATTCATGGCGGACATGCGAAATCTGCCGAAAGAGCGGTCATTCGCCGCTCCCCGCGGCCTCAGCGACACAATCGCGGGGGCGAGGCGAGGCAGGGCTACTTCTTGCCGCGATCTGGATAGCTGCGCGCCATGCCGTCGCGTACGTCGTTCTGAATGCCGTATTGCGCGAAGGGATAGCGGAAGCCGTTCTTCGCGAGGGCTTCCATGCCCTTGATCGCTTTCGCGAGTTGGTCGGGCGGCAATGCCATGAGCATCTCGTCATCGAGCACGCCGCCGTAGCGCCGCTCGGCAAAGCAGGGAATGGACAGCGACGGCTCGCGCTTCGTGAGCGCGCGTCCCCAACTGTCGGCGCAGGCGCTTTCGCCGACGACGCCCCAATCGAACTTCTTGTAGCCCGCCCACTGCAGGCCGTTGATGAAGTACATCATGGCGCCAGGCGTCGCGTAGAACAGGACGATATCCGGCGGATCGAGCCGGCCGGCCGAGAGCGGCGCCACGGCGAGCGCGTCGTACTTGCCATCGGGCACGCAGTGCATGGACGCCTGATGCTCTTTCGCGTCCTCCGGCGTCGAGAACCACACGTTCACCATGTGCGCGCCGGATGTCCATTTCGGATCCTTGGCATTGCCGAGCCCGACGACGGCGCGGCACTGCGCGCCGACGAGGTCGTCAGATGTGATGCCGACGGTCCAGCCGAGCCGCGAGGCCTGGGCAACGACCTGGTCGAGCGTGTGCACGGCCTTGGGGCGGCGGATGCGCGGAATGGCCTCCATCTCGCTGCGGTCTTCGTAGAGCTTCATGGCGAAGGGAAACGAGCGCAGCCGCAACAGACGCTCGAGATCGGCGGCGAGTTTCGCGTAGTCGAAGGTGGCCGCTTCCGGCGCGTGCAGTGCGGTCATCGTTGAGACCTCCCTGGCATGGTTCTAATGTTGCGCCGATATTGTGCTGAGGCGGAGCGCCGTGCAAGGTGGTGTGCTCTGCCAAAGAGGAAGGCTGATGCTCACGGTTGACAATCTCGTGCTGCGTCGCGCGACGCGCGCCGATCTCGATGCGGTTGTCGCCGTTCAGCGTGCAGCCTACGCGCGTAATCGCGAGCTGCTCGGCGTCGAGCCGTTACCGCTCATGACCGACTATTCAGTTATCTTCGATAACTACGAGATCTGGGTTCCGGCGAATGGACCCATCGAAGGTGTCCTGATCCTCAAGGCGCGTGCCGATGATCTGCTGATCTGGAGCATCGCGACGGATACCGCGCGCCAGAAAGCCGGGCTTGGCCATGCCATGCTCGCGGGTGCCGAGGCGCGCGCGCGTCAGCTCGGTCTCGGCACGCTGCGCCTTTATACGGGCACGGTGCTCGCACATTTGGTCGCGTGGTACACACGCAACGGTTACGCGGTCGAGCGCGTGGAGGAGCTGAGCGATCGCTCACTTACCCACATGATCAAGCGGATTTGACGAACGTATACTTTGCCCTCGGTGGTGGACGGGGGCGCCATATAGGGTAACACTCGTCAGCTTCCGGCGCATCTGACGAGGGGGTTGCCGCGCGCAATGTTTCCACTTTCCAAAATGCTCGCTTCGTTCGTGAAGGCCGGCACGCTCAACGTCGTCGACGCCGAGGGGAAGACGCATGTGTTCGGCGGCGTGAAGCCGGGGCCGACCGCGAATATGCGGCTCACCGATCCGAGCCTCTACCGCAAGCTCTTCTTCAATCCCGAGCTGCACGCGGGCGAAGCGTATATGGACGGGCGCATGACATTCCCGGACACGGGATTGCGCGCGTTCCTGACGCTGTTCTCGGTCAATCGCCTCTCGCTCAGCAATCAGCCGGTGCAAGCTGCGCTGCGTCGTGTCTCGCGTGGCCTCAAGCGCTTCCAGCAGGCGAACCCGATCGGCAAGGCGCAGCAGAACGTCGCGCACCACTACGACCTCGGCAATGCCTTCTACGAGCT
Source organism: Pseudomonadota bacterium (assembly GCA_023410905.1). Lineage (GTDB taxonomy): Bacteria > Pseudomonadota > Alphaproteobacteria > Rhizobiales > Hyphomicrobiaceae. Next base: position 9,253 of record JAEYPL010000098.1, on the reverse strand, counting down.
CTTTCTCGACAGGGAGCTTTTCTACTCGTGCGCTTACTTTCGCGAGGAGAGCGAGACGCTGGAGGCGGCACAGCGCAACAAGTGCCGTCTCATCGCCGCCAAACTCAATTTGAAGCCCGGCATGAACGTGCTCGATATCGGTTCAGGCTGGGGCGGGCTCGCCCGCTATCTCGCGCAGGTGGCCGACGTTAATGTAACCGGCGTCACGCTGTCGAAGGAGCAGTATGCGCTGGCTGTCGAGCGGACGAAAGCAGCGGGCCTCGAAGGGCGTGTGAAATTCGCGCTGCAGGACTATCGGCAGCTCACGACGAAATTCGATCGCATCGTTTCAGTCGGCATGTTCGAGCACGTGGGCGTCGGGCATTACAACGAGTTCTTCGCCAAGGTGAACGATCTCCTGACCGATGATGGCGTCATGCTTCTGCACTCGATCGGCAAGATGAGCCCGCCCGGCACAGCGAGTCCGTGGCTGCGCAAGTACATCTTTCCCGGTGCCTATTCGCCCGCGCTTTCGGAGGTCTTTCCGGCGACGGAGAACAACAGCCTCTGGGTCACGGACCTCGAGTTCCTGCGCGTGCACTACGCGACGACGCTCAGGCATTGGCAGGAGCGCTTCGAGGCGAACCGCGCGAAGATCGCCGGGATGTACGACGAGCGCTTTTGCCGCATGTGGGAGTTCTACCTGATCAGCGCGGAAATGATGTTCCGCACGGGATCACAGGAAGTCTTCCACATGCAGCTCGCAAAGAAGCGCGATGCCGCGCCGATCACACGCGACTATGCTGTCGATGTGCAACGCGCGTACGAGCGCGTCGAGCAGGAGCGCGGGATCGGCTGGGGCTAAGCTGCGCCATTCGGCGCCGGCTTGCGCCGCGCCCTCTCGCGTTTTGCCGTGTTGGTCATCTTGCCTGCAGTCGCGTCGAGCTTTCGCTGCGCCGCACTAAAGGTGTCACGCAGTGCAATGAACACGTCCGTGTAGTCCCCCTCACTATTGATCACGATCGGCTGCTGCCCGGGAATGCCGAGGTCGATCTTGACCGTGAACATCTTGGCGCGTGCGTCCGTGCGGTTCGGTGACGAGATCACGACGCGAGCGTGGGTCATGCGATCGAAATGCCCATGCAGGCGCTCGAATTTTTCCTGGATGCGGGCCTCGAGCGCTTCGCTCTTGTCGACTCCGTGGAAGGAGATCTCGAGGGGTGTCGTCATGCTAAGGCAACCTTTCTTTTTGCGATTGAACGGGTAGCCATATCTAGGACGTGGGAGGTAATCGGGGTCGTATCAAGGGCAGCGTCGCCCATTTTCTTGATCCCGACTTTGCGATCGATCATTGCCGCATGGCACACCCTCCTTTCATACTGAAAAAGGTCCTTCGCGCATCGCAGCTTCAGAGGCATTTTCATGGGTGGTGTATTCTTCGTTACCGGCGGCTCGCGCGGCATTGGCGCTGCAGCGGCGCACCTTGCCGCAGAGCGCGGATACGACGTTGCGCTGACCTACATCGGGCGCAAAGATTCGGCCGAAAGCGTGGTCGGTGACATCGAAAAGATGGGCCGCCGCGCCGTCGCCATTCAGTGCGATGTCGCGGATCCTGTGGCGATCCGCATCGCCTTCGAGGCCGTGGATCGCACGTTCGGTCGCCTCGATGCCTTCTTCAACAACGCGGGCATCCTTTGGCCGCACACGCGTTTCGTCGATATCACCGCGGAGCAGCTCTCGCGCACGATCGCGGTCAATCTCGTCGGCGCTTTTCACGCGAACCAGCAAGCCATCCGGCGCATGTCGACGCGCCTCGGCGGCAAAGGTGGCGCGATCGTCAATATGTCCTCGATGGCGACGCGTCTCGGAGGCGCGTTTGAGTGTGTGGACTACGCCGTGTCGAAGGGCGGCATCGATACGATGACCGTTGGCCTCGCGAAGGAGCACGCGGCCGAAGGCATCCGCGTCAACGGCGTCCGCCCCGGTGTCATCGAGACGGACATTCACGCCAGTGCCGGTGATCCCGGACGCGTTGCGCGCATTGCATCGAGCGTGCCGATCGGACGCGGCGGCACGGCGCGCGAGGTTGCGGAGACGGTGCTGTGGCTTTGCTCGCCCGAAGCGTCCTATGTGACGGGTGTGACGATTGACGTTGCGGGTGGTCGCGGGCTCTGAGCGATCGTCCGCGTCACGCGCTCTCGCAGAAGCCGTGCGCCTTCACCACGCGCTTGTCCGACGGCGGGAACTTAGCCAGCCGATCGGTCGGCCGCACGGGGCGCTTGACCAACTCACCGCCACAGTTGGGGCAGCGCCCGCCAGGCAGGCGATGCTCGGCGCAATCGGTGCAGAACGTGCACTCGAAAGAGCAGATCACTGCATCCGAGGCATCGGGCGGGAGATCCTTGTCGCAGCATTCACAGTTCGGCCTGAGTGCCAGCATGGCGAACCTCCCGCGTCGATGATCAGAAGAAAGCCTGCAGCCCGGTCTGGGCGCGGCCGAGAATGAGTGCGTGCACATCATGCGCGCCCTCGTACGTGTTGACCGTCTCGAGGTTCGCCGCGTGACGCATCACATGGTACTCGATCTGGATGCCGTTGCCGCCGTGCATGTCGCGCGCGACGCGGGCGATGTCGAGCGCCTTGCCGCAGTTGTTGCGCTTGATGATGGAGATGGCTTCCGGCGCAAGGCGTCCTTCGTCGAACAGTCGCCCACAACGCAGCGCCGCCTGCAGGCCGAGTGAAATCTCCGTCTGCATGTCGGCGAGCTTCTTCTGCACGAGCTGCGTGGCGGCGAGCGGGCGGCCGAACTGCTTCCGGTCGAGCGTGTATGACCGCGCCCGGTGCCAGCAGTCTTCAGCCGCGCCCATGGCGCCCCATGCAATACCGTAGCGCGCGCGATTGAGGCAGCCGAAGGGGCCCTTGAGGCCCGAGACGTTCGGCAGCATCGCACTCTCGGGCACGACGACGCCGTCCATGACGACTTCGCCCGTGATCGAGCATCGCAGGCTCAACTTGCCGCCGATCTTCGGCGCCGAGAGCCCCTTCATGCCCTTCTCGAGAATGAAGCCGCGGATCTCGTCATTGTGCGCGGCCGACTTCGCCCACACGACGAACACATCGGCGATCGGCGCATTCGAAATCCACGTCTTCGAGCCGGTGAGGCGATAACCGTCCGCGACTTTCTCAGCGCGCGTTTTCATGCCGCCGGGATCGGAGCCCGCATCGGGCTCGGTGAGGCCGAAGCAGCCGACGTACTCGCCGCTCGCGAGCTTCGGCAGGTACTTCATGCGCTGCTCTTCCGAGCCGTACGCATAGATCGGATACATGACGAGCGACGACTGCACGGAATTCATCGAGCGGTAGCCGGAATCGACCCGCTCGACCTCCCGCGCGACGAGCCCATAGGAGACATAGTTCGCACCGGCGCAGCCGTACTTCTCGGGAAGCGTCACGCCGAGGAGGCCGAGCGCGCCCATTTCGGTGAAGATCTCGCGATCGGTCCGCTCTTCGAGGTAGGACGAGATCACGCGCGAGGCGAGCTTGTCCTGGCAGTAGTCCCGCGCCGTGTCGCGGATCATACGCTCGTCCTCGGAGAGCTGCTCCTCGATGAGGAATGGGTCATCCCACTGAAAGGCGGCTCGAGCGGCCTTCGCGGCTTTGTCCTGCATGATCCGTTTTTCCGATTGTCTGTCGTTGAGGCGTGTGTTCGGCGATCACTTTAATCGCTTCGATAAGGTCCTTGAAGGCGTCATACGGTCGAGGGCAATACCAAAGTGGCGCCTGCCTGCCATGCCGTTGTTCTGGCAGCATAAAATATCGGCGGCCCGAGCGGGGCCGCCTCTGATCCAATCGGCACTGGACGGGGACGTCACCGTCGCGCTTCATCCACCCCATTACTCAGTGGAACCTCATCAATGAGGCTTATCGATCCTTTCCGCGGAGGCCTGCGCGGAAATTCTCGATCCAGGTGGACGCAACCGTCAAAGCTTGAGCTCCCGCTCCCAGCACACTCGTGAACTCTTCTTCGGCCTTTTCGCGCATGGAGGTTTCTGCCTTTTCGGGCAGCGGCGGCAGAATGTGCGCGAAGTACGTCTTGTCCAGCAGCCTGTGCAGCAGACGCTCGCCGACGAAGGGCTCGCCGTTGTTGATCGCGCGCGCCGCCTTCAGGAGCGTGCGGATGTCGTACTGCGTCGGGCTGATGTCAGGCACCTTCTTGCGCAGCCCGAGCAGTGTGTAAACGCCGACGCGCGCCGTGCGTATCGAGCTGTCCATCGTGAAGATGATGTCGTTGGATGTCTCGACGAACTGTCCCATCAGGGCGAGATTGGTGCAGCCCTTCGGCACGACATGCGGACGGTCGCCGGCTGCGCGCGGCATGAACATCGCCGTGATGTAGGGCATCAGCGCGAGCCGGGCTTTGGTGTTCGCGACGACATCGTCGAGCTTGTCTTCGATGCCGAGATGATAGCAGAGCTCAGCAAGGATCTCCTTGCCGGTGCAGGCAGGCATGAGCTTTTTGACGTAGTTGCCGTCCTTGTCCATCAGCAGGGCATACACCCAAAGCACCAGCACATCTTTCGGCTGTGTTGGGAAGTGCGGTTGGCGATTGCAGGTGACGCTCAAAACCCAATTCGAATCCGTAAAGGTGATGATGCCGCCTGTGACCGTCTTGCCCGAATATGGATCATTGACGGACAGCTCCTTCAGCCGATCGATCAGAGGCGACGGCCTGCATGTGAGCGTCACTGACTCCCACATCGAACCGTCGACGTTGCCGTAGAATTTCTCCGGCTTGCCGAAGACCGGAGATTTCTTCGCCAGATTCTTCCAGAGCGCCCAATCGCTGCCTTCGCCCGGATCTGTCTTGCCGCGTTCGAGCACCGGGGCGGTGCTCATATCGCCATACGCGGTGCCTTCGGTCATCGAGCCTGTGAGGGCGAACACGACGTCCTTGGGATTGACGGTGATCGTTGCGTCCTGGCCTGCAACTTTGCAGCGGATCGCGGTGACCGTGCGTGCCTCATCCGCGCCAGCGCCCTCGGTCTTGAAGTCGAGATCGTAGGCGCGCGTGTCGAACTGAACCTTCACGCCTTTCTCGCGCAGATGCGCAACGAGCGGGCGCACGAAGCTGTCGTACTGATTGTACTTCGGGAAAACGAGTGCCGACATGTCGGCAAGTCCGTCGATCGCGTCGAGGAACCGATGCATGTAGAGCTTCATTTCGAGCAGGCTCTGCCAGTTCTCGAACGCGAACATGGAACGCCAGAGATACCAGAAGTTCGTCTCCAGAAATTCCGGGCTGAAGTATTGCTCGATGGTGATGTCGTCCAGATCCTCCTTACGCTTCAGCATCAGGCGGATCAGCTCCCATTGCTGGGAGCGCGACAATCCAAGTGTCGAGAAGTCCCGGATCTGCCCGCGCTTGTGCATCAGGCGGGCTTTGGAGAAATTGGGATCGTTGTCGTTGACGAGCCGATACTCGTCGAGAACGCTATAGCCTTCCGGTAGTTCTAGCGCCTGCACGTCCTGGAACATGTCCCAGAGGTTGTCGTAGTTCCAGTTCATCTCGCGGCCGCCGCGGATGATGTAGCCGTCCTCCGGATTGCCTGCGCCGTCTAGCGAGCCGCCTTCAATGTGCAGCGCGTCGAGGATGGTGATGTCCCCGCCCGCCATCTTTCCGTCGCGGATCATGTAGAAGGCGGCGGCAAGTCCCGCGATGCCGCTTCCGATGATCCAGGCCTTGCGCCCGTCATGGGGCGGAACCGGCACTGGACGATTGCGCATGTAGGCGCCCATCATGTCGGGCGGCGGCAATGTGTTTTCGGGCCTGTTGCTCCAGTAGCCGGCGGTCGTGTCGGCTTCGACTGCGAATGCTTCGTGCTTCGGGTCGGTCATGGGGGCACCTTCCAACGCTGAAACTCGAATATTGCTCTATAGATGGGGCGATAAGTTGCGACATAGTATGTGTAATGATCGTAATCCGAGACGCACTGCAAATAAACGTGCATTGGCGCTTCGAGCCTCGGCCCTGGCCGACAGCGCTGGCACAGAAGAGTGCGGTGAGCTGGCGAGAACAAGCGCGGGGACGTTCCCGTCCCCGTTCTCGGCTGAAGGGAGCCCTGAATATCGATTGTGAGCGATAGGTCGCACCTGAGCATGAGCCAGCTGGGAAGGCGAGGTGTGCAGGACCCATCGACCTTCGAAATAGCGGCATCGCCTTGATGTAACATCATGGCGAACTTATATAAAATGCCGGCCTTCCGGCATTGGGTGCATGGGCGGCGAGTCCCTTCGGGCGAAGTCAAGAAAAAAGTAACGAGCGGGCTTGTATCGGCTGCGGGTAACCTCTATAAAAGGCGTCCGAAACACATCCAAGCGAAAGTCGACATTGCAGCAGGCGGGACTTGAAAACCCGGGAACTGCTTCGTCGGCTGCACTTCGTTTGCGGTGTTCGTTGCGGCGCGGACTGCGGGGTCTCGCGAAGTTCGATCCACCTGAACGTGCGTGCCTGACCGTGTTCGGGGGTGGACCTCGAGGGGTGTAGCTCAATTGGTAGAGCGTCGGTCTCCAAAACCGAAGGTTGGGGGTTCGAGACCCTCCGCCCCTGCCAATCCACCCCGATGCGAGAGCGGCGTCCGCAGCGATTGGGAATTGAGCGTGAGCGTCCTCGTTGGTCCTCTCGCCACGGACAGGCAGGGAATGAAAGCTGATGGCGAGAACCAACCCCTTCGAATTTCTCCAGCAGGTGCGGCAGGAAACGGCCAAGGTCACCTGGCCGACCTGGAAGGAGGTTTGGATTACGACCATCATGGTGCTGATCATGGTCACGATGGCGGCGATCTTTTTTACCATTGTAGATCAAGGCATTGGATGGCTCGTGCAGCTTGTGCTGAACGCGTTCCGCTGACGGGACGGCCGGGGGCGGCAGGGTCGCCCCGGCGCGTGTGGGTTAGTTGACAGCAGGGCAGCATGGCAAAGCGCTGGTACATCGTTCACGCCTACTCGAACTTCGAAAAGAAGGTCGCGGAGGCCATCAAGGAGCGGGCAAAGGCCGCCGGCCTCGACCATCTGTTCGAGGAGGTTCTGGTTCCGTCCGAGGACGTCATCGAGATGCGCCGCGGCCGCAAGGTCCACGCGGAGCGCAAACTTTTTCCGAGCTACGTGCTCGTGAAGATGGAGATGACCGACCCGGCCTTCCTGCTCATCAAGAATACGCCGAAGGTGACGGGCTTCCTCGGCGCCGACAACAAGGCGGTTCCGATCTCGGAAGAGGAGGCCATGCGCATCCTCAACCAGGTGAAGGAAGGTGTCGAGCGGCCGAAGCCGACCGTCACGTTCGAGATCGGAGAGTCGGTCAAGGTGGCCGACGGTCCGTTCGCGAGCTTCAGCGGCCTCGTGGAAGAGGTCGACGAGGAGCGTTCCCGCCTCAAGGTGGCGGTTTCGATCTTCGGACGGCCGACGCCGGTGGAGCTGGAGTTCACGCAAGTCGAGAAGGTGGGATGAGCGAATTTCCGGCGGCGCCCGTGGGGTGGTGACCGGACGAGAAAAGCAACAGCGGGCGGCCCCTGGGATGTGGGGTCCAGGCCGCGGAAGAAGGCAGAATCGGCACGACGCGGACGTCCAGATGGCGAAAGCCAAAAGGCCCCGCGTCGCGTCTCGTGCGGGAGGGCTGAAGCCGGCCCGATTGACCGCTAACCCTGGGGGCTTTGCCTCCGAACATGGTGACAGGGGATAGAGTAGAAAGATGGCGAAAAAGATAGACGGTTACATCAATCTGCAGGTGAAGGCCGGGCAGGCCAATCCTGCACCGCCGATCGGGCCTGCGCTCGGTCAGCGCGGCGTGAACATCATGGAATTCTGCAAGTCCTTCAATGCCAAGACGAAGGACATGGAGCAGGGCACGCCGATCCCGGTCAAGATCACGGTCTTCTCGGATCGCTCGTTCACCTTCGAGATGAAGACGCCGCCGGCGTCTCACTTCCTGAAGAAGGCCGCGGGCATCGAGTCCGGCTCCAAGGAGACGGGTCGCACCGTCGCCGGCAGCGTGACGATGGCTCAGGTGCGCGACATCGCCAAGGTCAAGATGAAGGACCTCAACACTGACGACCTCGAGGCCGCAGCTCGCATCATTGCTGGCTCGGCGCGGTCGATGGGCCTTCGGGTGACGGAGTAAGGGCGATGGCAAAAGCGACCAAGGAAGTGATCAAGGCAACGCGCATCGCCGGCGGCAAGCGTCTCGCAGCGCTCCGCGCGACGGTCGATCGCAACAAGAGCTACGGCGTCGACGAAGCCGTGAAGCTCGTGAAGTCGAACGCCAAGGCGAAGTTCGACGAGACCGTCGAGCTCGCGATGAACCTCGGCGTCGATCCGCGCCATGCCGACCAGATGGTGCGCGGCGTGTGCAACCTGCCGCATGGCTCGGGCCGTACGCAGCGCGTCGCGGTTTTTGCGCGCGGTCCGAAGGCTGAAGAGGCCAAGGCCGCCGGCGCCGACATCGTCGGTGCGGAGGATCTCGTCGAGCAGGTCGGCAAGGGCGTGATCAATTTCGATCGCTGCATCGCGACGCCGGACATGATGGGCCTCGTCGGCCGTCTCGGTAAGGTGCTGGGCCCTCGTGGTCTGATGCCGAACCCGCGCGTCGGTACGGTGACCATGGACGTCAAGGCGGCTGTCGAAGGCGCCAAGGGCGGCGCTGTCGAGTTCCGCGTCGAGAAGTCGGGGATCATCCATGCCGGCGTCGGCAAGGCGAGCTTCTCCGAGCAGGCGCTGGTCGAGAACATCAAGGCGTTCGTGGACGCCGTGGTGAAGGCGCGCCCCGCCGGTGCCAAGGGCACCTATCTGAAGAAGGTCGCCGTGACCTCCTCGCAGGGCCCGGGCGTCAAGCTCGACACGTCGAGCGTGACGAGCGGTACGGCCGGTCCGGCCTGATCGCGAATTGAGAATTCCGGGTCGCGAGATCCGGAGCAGGAGAGAAGGCCTCGGCCCTCTCTCCGAACCTGTCCGAGATTGCTGGTGGGTGCTTCGGCAGCCTTAAGCCAAATGGGCCAGCATGAGACGGGAGACGGCCGGAAGTCGGCGCTCGGAAGGGCGCTCCTTCGCTGAAAGGCGAGGGCCGGTTCGAACCTCTTGGGAAGCGCCGTGCCGTCGGTTTTGACGCGCGGGCGGACAGGAACCGCAGCGTCACCGCAGCGAGGGATCGGAGGATCCCATGCTCCCGGTGGCAAGGTGCAACCCGCGACTTCACCCGCAAGGGTGTGTTCGCACGATGGAGAGT
>JAEYPL010000079.1 GCA_023410905.1 Pseudomonadota bacterium | reverse complement strand
GCGCGATGTCCGTCGTCAGCGGCCCGAGCGTATAGAACGGCGCCTCGCCGCACTCCTTGAGCTGCTTGTCCATGTTGATCTTGATCTTGTGCATGGGCACGTGGCCCGGGCCCTCGATCATGACCTGGCAGCCCTTCTTCCACGCGATCTGCGTCAGCTCGCCGAGCGTCTCCAGCTCCGCGAATTGCGCGCGGTCGTTGGCATCCGCGATCGAGCCCGGCCGCAGGCCATCGCCGAGCGAGAACGACACGTCATACTTCCGCATGATGTCGCAGATTTCCTCGAAGTGCTCGTAGAGGAAGCTCTCCTTGTGATGTGCGAGGCACCACTTCGCCATGATCGAACCGCCGCGCGAGACAATGCCCGTCACGCGATGCGCCGTCAGCGGCACGTACGCGAGACGCACGCCCGCATGGATCGTGAAGTAATCGACGCCCTGCTCGCACTGCTCGATCAGCGTGTCGCGATACAGCTCCCACGTCAGCGCAACGGGATCGCCGTTGCACTTCTCCAGCGCCTGATAGATGGGCACCGTCCCGATCGGCACCGGCGAATTCCTCAGGATCCACTCGCGCGTGTTGTGGATGTTGCGGCCCGTCGAGAGGTCCATGACCGTGTCCGCGCCCCAGCGGATCGACCACACCATCTTGTCGACTTCCTCCTCGACCGACGACGTCACGGCGGAGTTGCCGATGTTCGCGTTGATCTTCACGAGGAAGTTGCGGCCGATGATCATCGGCTCCAGCTCGGTGTGATTGATGTTGCACGGGATGATCGCCCGCCCGCGCGCAATCTCGTCGCGCACGAACTCCGGCGTGATGTGCTCCGGCACCGACGCACCAAAGCTCTCGCCGTCCTTGATCGCCGCCTTCGCACGCGCCAGCGCCTGCTTGCGCCCGAGGTTTTCGCGATGCGCGACGTAGATCATCTCCTTGGTGATGATGCCCGCCTTCGCGAACTCGTATTGCGTCACCGGCGCATCGCCGACGCCGCGGAACGGCCTCGCCTTGTCGGGAAAGTCGCGCGCGAGATGCTTGCCCTTCACGTTGCCGTTGTCTTCCGGCTTGATCTCGCGCCCTTCATACTGCTCGACGCCGCCACGCTCGCGGATCCAGGCCTCGCGATGACGCGGCAGGCCCTTCTCGACATCGATCTTGAAGTTCGCGTCGGTATACGGCCCCGAGCTGTCGTACACACGGAACGGCGGCTCGCCCGACGTCTCGCTCAGCGCAATTTCGCGGAACGGCACGCGCACATCCGCCATGCCCTCCGGCGAGTCGTAGACCTTCGCCGAACCGGCGATCGAACCGGTCGTGACTTCCGGAATCATGAGGTCTTTTTTGCGCGTGATCTTGTTCATTGAGGTCTCCCTGAGTGGCCCGTTGCTTGCCGCGGGGCCAGATAGCCGAAGTTGCAGAGGATGCCGCCGAGCAGCAGCACGACGATGCCGTAGACGAACACGAATGACGGCGTGAGCAGCGGCATGACGATCCGCTGCAGCATGTCGTGAGGCACGATCAGCCAGACGGCCGACTCGATGGTCGAAGCCCATCCGAGGATCGTGATGATGACGCGCCAGTCCTTCGCCCAGACATTGTGCGCGAGGATGACCGCGATGCCGCCGAGCAGGCCGAGCACGCACAGGACAAAAATCAGCGTCGGGCCGTACAGGATGTCCTGGAACACGCCGACGAAGCTCGGCGCACGCACGAGCAGGCTCAGGCCGAGGATCACGAGGACCGGCCCGAACAGCTTTGCGAGATAGGTTGATCTATCCATTCCCGTCCCTTCGCCGGCATGATCCGGATCAGGTTCTAAGGGTGCTCGCGTGGAGTTACGCGATCTCAGCCGGTATCCACCGGCGCCCCTCGGCATGAGCATTATATTGGGGGGCGTGCCGGGTCGATGCAAGGCCGTTCAGCCCGCTGCAGGGCGCCCCTCCGCCAGCGCAGGCGGTTCGCAAGCGCGAAATCGGCCAAAGGTCTCTGTTGCGCTGCAATATGACCCTCAGCTACTCTGCGAGCGGACAGATCGCACGCCGCTGCGGCCAGCACGGATTTGGGACGGACCATGAGCAAGCCCGCGAAGAAGACCGAGCAGCCCTGGATTTTCCGCACGTACTCCGGCCATTCGACCGCGGCCAAGTCGAACGCGCTCTACAAGACCAACCTCGCCAAAGGTCAGACCGGCCTTTCCATCGCCTTCGACCTCCCGACCCAGACGGGCTACGACAGCGACTACGTGCTCGCGCGCGGCGAGGTCGGCAAGGTCGGCGTTCCGGTCTCCCACATCGGCGACATGCGCACGCTGCTCGACGGCATTCCTCTCGACCGCATGAACACGTCCATGACCATCAACGCGACGGCCGCCTGGCTGCTCGCGTTGTACATCGCCGTCGCCGACGAGCAGGGCGCGCCCCGCACGAGCCTGACCGGCACCATTCAGAACGACATCATCAAGGAATATCTCTCGCGCGGCACGTACGTCTTCCCGCCCGAGCCCTCGCTGCAGCTCATCCGCGACACCATCACGTACACCTACAAGGAAGTCCCGCGCTGGAATCCGACGAACGTCTGTTCGTACCATCTGCAGGAAGCGGGCGCGACGCCTGTGCAGGAGCTGGCCTTCGCGCTCGCGACCGCCATCGCCGTGCTCGACACCGTCAAGAAATCCGGCGCCGTGCCGGACGATGAATTCGGCACCGTCGTCGGGCGCATTTCCTTCTTCGTGAATGCCGGTCTCAAGTTCATCACCGAGATCTGCAAGATGCGCGCCTTCACCGAGCTGTGGGACGAGATCACCGCCGAACGCTATGGCGTAAAGGACGCGAAGAACCGCCGCTTCCGCTATGGCGTGCAGGTGAACTCGCTTGGCCTCACCGAGCAGCAGCCCGAGAACAACGTCGCGCGCATCCTGCTCGAAATGCTGGCCGTGACGCTCTCCAAGAACGCCCGCGCCCGCGCCGTGCAGCTTCCGGCCTGGAACGAGGCCATGGGCCTGCCGCGCCCCTGGGACCAGCAGTGGTCGCTCAGGATGCAGCAGATTCTCGCCTATGAGACGGACCTCCTCGACTACGGCGATATCTTCGACGGCTCGACGGAGATCGCGCGCAAGGTCGCCGAGCTGAAGGAGGAAGCTCTCGGCGAGCTGCGCAAGATCGAGGAAATGGGCGGCGCCGTTGCCGCCATCGACTACATGAAGCGCGCGCTCGTCGACTCCAACGCCGCCCGCGTCTCGCGCATCGAGACCGGCGAGCAGGTCGTCGTCGGCGTGAACCGCTGGGGCGAGAGCGAGCCCTCACCGCTTTCGACGGGCTCCGGCGCAATCCTCACCGTCGACGAAAGTGTCGAGGCCGAGCAGATCGAGCGTCTCGTCGCATGGCGTGAGCAGCGCGACAACGCCGCCTGCGAGAAAGCTCTCGCCGCGCTCGAGCAGGACGCGCGCGACGGCGCCAACATCATGGAAGCCTCGATCGTCTGCGCCAAGGCCGGCGTCACCACGGGCGAATGGGGCGCGACGCTGCGGCGCGTCTTCGGCGAGTACCGCGCACCGACGGGCGTCGGCAAAGTCTCCACTGCGAACGGCACGGATGTGGAAGCCGTCCGCCGCCGCGTCGACGATGTTTCCGACCGTCTCGGCCGTCGCATCAAGATCCTGATCGGCAAACCCGGCCTCGACGGCCATTCCACCGGCGCCGAGCAGATTGCCGTGCGCGCGCGCGATTGCGGCATGGAGGTCGTCTACGAGGGCATTCGCCTGACGCCTGCGCAGATCGTGCGCGCGGCGATCGAGGAAAGCGCCCACGTCGTCGGCTTGTCGATCCTCTCGGGCAGCCACGTGCCGCTCGTCCGCGACGTTCTGGAACGCATGAAGAGCGAGGGCGCGGGCGACATTCCCGTCGGCATCGGCGGCATCATTCCCCCGGAGGATGCAGAGCTGCTGCGCAGCCTCGGCGTCGCGGGTGTCTACAC
>JAEYPL010000065.1 GCA_023410905.1 Pseudomonadota bacterium | reverse complement strand
GCTCGACACTGTGGTGACACAGCAGGTGATCGAACGGCTCCTGGAGCCCGAGCGACTTGCCGAAGCGCTATCCGCGCTCACCTATCGTCTCGCCGCGAAAGCGGCTGACTTTGCACAACGCATCGGCGCGCTCCAGGAGCAGGTGTCTACGGTCGAGGACCGCTTGCGCCGCCTCTATCGCCTGGTAGAGGACGGAAACGCGGAGGCAGACGATTTGCTAAGGGAGCGCATGGCGGCGCTTCGAGCCGAGCGCGATGCAGCCAAAGCAGCGCTGGACCGAGCAGTGAGCGGCAAGGTGCCCGCCTCCAGGATAGATCCGGCCATGCTCGTGCGGTTCGGGCAAATGATGAGCGAGCGGCTGACAACGGGTGAGATTCCCTTCCGCAGGACGCAACTGGCATCGTTCCTCGACAGGATCGAGGTAGACGAGCACGCAGTCCGTATCGTCGGGAGAAAAGATATTCTGGAACAAGCTGTTATTGCCGGCGGAACCACGCCGCCTGCGGTTCGCAGTTTTGTACCCGGTTGGCGACCCCGGCAGGACTCGAACCTGCGACCATCCGCTTAGAAGGCGGATGCTCTATCCAGCTGAGCTACGGGGCCCCGATCTAGGCATCCTGCCACGGCAGGATCGCGATGCAGCAATAGCCGAGCCGCTGCTCTCGCGCAATGTCGACGCCGCCGAGGCCTATTTAGCCGCCTGCTGCGCTGGCGCAACCTTTCCGCCAGAAGATGCGCGGTAGTGCAATGGTCCGCCGCGGAAGGGCGCAAAGCCCGTGCCGAAAATGACGCCCGCATCGACAAGATCGGCGTTCTCGACAATGCCCTCCGCGAGGCACTTCTCGCATTCGCTGATGAGAGGCTCGGCGAGCTCGCGTCCGATGCGCTCGAGATCGCGCTTGTCGTACGGCTTCTCGGTCTTCACCGGCTTGCCGTCCTTCCAGACGTAGAAGCCCTCGCCCGTCTTCTTGCCGAGCTTGTTGGCGGCTACCAGGCGCTCCAGGCGCGAGCCATCAGCGGAGAAGCCGAGAATGCGTCCGACGTGCGCACAGATGTCGAGCCCGACCGTATCGGCCAGTTCGATCGGCCCCATGGGCATGCCGAACGTGCGCGCGGCTTCATCGAGCAGCTCTGCGGCTTCGCCCTTCTCGAGGCGCAGCATGGCATTCATCATGTAGGGCGCGAGTACGCGATTGACGAGGAAGCCGGGGTTGCTCTTGACGATGAGCGGGAACTTGTCGATGGCCGTGACGAACGCGCAGCCCTTGCGGACTTCATCCTCGCGCGATTGGTTGCCGCGGATCACCTCGACGAGCGGCATCTGCGCGACCGGATTGAAGAAATGGATGCCGATCAGGCGGCCAGGGTCGCTCAGGCCGGCAGCGATGTCCTCGATCATGATCGATGACGTATTGGTGGCCATCACGGCGCCGAGCTTCATCTTGCCTTCGAGGCTCTTGAACAGGTTCTGCTTGACCTCGACTTTCTCGACAATAGCCTCGATCACCACATCGGCACGCGCGATGCCATCGCCGTTCGGATCGGCGATCAGGCGCGCCTTGGCAGCGTCCTTGAGCGCTTTCGTGCGGAATCGGCGCCCGAACAGCTTGCTCTGCGCAGCAATGCCCTTGGCGATCGCGTCGGCGGAGAGATCCTGCAGCGTCACTTCCATGCCTTGCGCAACACACCAGCCAGCAATGTCGGCCCCCATGACGCCGGCGCCGATCACGTGCACGCGTTGTGGCTTGAAGTTGATGTCCTTCGGCGCCTGCGCCTTGAGCATCTCCATGAGCTTGAACACGCGGCGGAGATTGCGCGAGGTATCGGAGACCATGAGTGGCGCGAAGGCCTGCGTCTCGGCGGATTTCATGGCGTCGAGATCGCCGCCATGCTGCTCGAAGAGGTCGATGAGGCGGAAAGGCGCGGGATAATGGGCCTCTCGCACCTTCTTCGCGGTCTCGGCGCGCATCTTGGAGACGACGAGATTCCGCGCCGGCCAGAGGCGCGCGAGATTGCGCCAGCCGCCCATGGGCTTCGAGCGACGCTTCTGTGTGATGGCTTTGCGCGCGGCCCAGGAAAGGTTCGCCGGGCTCGCGACCAGCTCGTCGATGAGGCCCATGGCGCGGGCGGCGCTCGCGCGGACCATGGAGCCGGAAAGCATCATCGGCATGGCGCCGAGCGCGCCGGCTTGGCGGATCGAACGGGCTGTGCCGTTGAAGCCGGGAAATATGCCGAGACGCACTTCGGGAAAACCGACGCGCGTGCTGTCGTCGCGCGTGGCAATGCGATAGTGGCAGGCGAGGGCCAGCTCAAGTCCGCCGCCGAGGCAGAAGCCGTGGATCCCGCAGACGACCGGCACGGGCATCTTCTCGATGCGATCGAGCATGTCGAGCACCGGGCGCAGGGCTTCGCGCACTTCTGCCTCGGTTGTGAACTGCTCGAACTCGCGCACGTCAGCGCCGACGATGAAGCCCTTCTCTTTTCCCGAGAGGATCGCGAGGCCGACGATCGAGCGATCGCGAGCGCCGGCTTCGACGCGCTCGATGATGGCGCCAAGCTCTTCGAGCGGGCGACGGCCGAGCGAATTCTGGCTCTCACCTTCGCGGTCGAAGATGGCCCAGGCGATCTGCTGCTCGTCGACGGAGAAGCGCCAGTCTCGAAGGCTGCTCATATCGGTCATTGGAGACCTCTCACGCTGGTTACTCGGCTGCGGCACTACGCTGGATGGCAGCGGCGTTGTGCCCGGGCTTCATGTAGTTCGGTTTGAGTTCGGCAGGATCGAAGTGATCGACCGCGATGACGCGTGCGGTGAGCGTCTCCACTTCGCGAAGGAGCGCCGTCTCCTCTTTCGTGAGAACACCCGCTTTCTCCGCGTCGCCGAGCCAGTCGATGCCGTGATAGCGGCGCACGGTGCCAGCTCGGATCGCACGCTCGAGCTTGCGCTCGGCTTCTTCGGCGGCGACGACCTTCTCGAGTGTCACCTCGAGGAGGCCAGTCGGGTCATTGACGTCACGGGAGATGTAGATATCGCGCGTCAGGCGATCACGCACCTCACCCGGTTGGATGGCGAGCGCGACGACCTGATGGCCGAGACGGTCGCTCGCGGGTTTGTACGGCCGGCCGAAGGGGAACACGAGCACGCTCAGCATGAAGCGCACGACGCCGTTTGGGAAGTTCTCGATGGTGCCGGCAATGGCCTGCTGGAAGCGGTAGAGTGAATTGCGCGCCGCGAGCTCGACGATCAGGCGGTCGCCGGCCGGTTTGCCGTCATCTTTGTAACGCTTGAGCACGCAGGAGAGCAGATAAAGCTCGGAAAGCGCATCGGCGAGGCGGCCCGTTATTTTCTGCCGCGTCTTGAGACCGCCGCCAAGCACGGCGACCGTAACGTCCGCAACGAGCGCGAAGTTGCGCGAGGATCGGCCGAGCTGGCGATACCATTCCGCGGTGCCATAGGCCTTCTCGGGCACGGCGGCGAAGAGGCCGCCCGTGATGTTGTGAAAGAAGGCGCCGAAGGCATTCGAGAGCGAGAAAGTTACGTGGTTGCCGAACGCGGTATCGAAGGCGGCGAGACCGCGGCGTGGGTCGGGATTCTGAGCGGCCTTGATCTCATCGTAGAGATAGGGATGCGAGCGCAGAGCACCCTGCGCGAAGGTGATCAGTGAGCGCGTCAGAATGTTGGCGCCTTCGACCGTGATGCCGACGGGGACCATCTGATAAGCCGACTGGAGGTAGTTCGTCGGTCCATCGCAGATGCCGCGTCCGCCGTGCAGGTCCATGGCATCGTTGACGGCCTGGCGCAGTTTCTCCGTCGATTGGTATTTCATGATCGCGGAGATCACCGAAGGCTTCTCGCCAGCGGAGACCATCGCTGCCGTGACGGCGCGTCCGGCCTCGTTGACGTAGGCCGTCTCGATCATGCGGGTGAGCGGCTCCTCGAGACCTTCCATCTTCGCGACAGGAAGGCCGAACTGCTTGCGAATGCGGCCGTAGGCCGTCGTCACGCGCAGCATCATCTTGGCGCCGGCCGTACCCGACGAGGGAAGCGAGATCGCGCGACCGGCAGCAAGACATTCCATGAGCATGCGCCAGCCGTTGCCGACCATGCGCTCGCCGCCGATGACCCAGTCCATGGGAATGAAAACGTCCTGGCCCCAGTTCGGGCCATTCGGGAAGGCTGCGCCCGAGGGAAGATGGCGCCGGCCGATGTGTACGCCGGGGTGATCGGCCGGAATGAGCGCGACGGTGATGCCGATGTCCTCGCCTTTGCCGAGATGGTTCTCGGGATCGAACAAGCGGAATGCGAGGCCGACCAGCGTCGCGACGGGGCCGAGCGTGATGTAGCGCTTCTCCCACGACAGTCGGATGCCGAGCACTTCCTTGCCCTGATGCACGCCGCGCGTCACATAGCCGATATCGCGCATGGTCGCGGCATCCGAGCCCGAGGTCGGGCCGGTGAGAGAGAAGCAAGGCACTTCGAGGCCCTGCGCGAGGCGCGGCAGGAAATGCTCCTTCTGCTCGGGTGTGCCGTACTTTTCTATGAGCTCGCCAGGACCGAGCGAGTTCGGCACCATGACGATCGTGCAAACATCCGGTGAGCGCGAGGCGATCTTGCCGAGGATGAGCGACTGCGCCTGCGGAGAGAAGCCGAGGCCACCATGCTCCTTGGAGATGAGCATGCCGAGGAAGCCGTGGCGCTTGGTGAAATCCCAGATCTCCTTCGGGATCTCGCGATCGTTGTGGCGCACCTGCCAGTCGTTGATCATGCCGCAGAGTTCGGCGGTCGGTCCATCGAGAAATGCGCGCTCCTCGGCGGTCAATTCGATCGCGGGGATTGCGCCGAGCCGATCCCAATTCGGCTGGCCTGAGAAGATCTCGGCGTCGAAGCCGACTGTGCCTGCCTCGAGTGCCTGTTGCTCGGTGTCGGAGACGCGCGGCAGGATCTTTCGGATCTGCTGGTAGATGGGACCTGTCAGCCACGTGCGCCGAAGCGATGGCACAGCGAGCCAGCCGAGTACGATTGCCGGCAGCCAGCCAAGCAGGCCGAGCCAGCCAAGCTCGGGCATGTAGAACGCGCCGTGGATGAAGCCGGTCTGCCAGACCGCAGCGGCTGCCGCTGCCGTCAAAGCCCATGCGACGATCGAAGCGCGATGCATCGCAAGGACGAATGCCGCGATCACGCAAGCCAAAACAAATACCAGCGCTACCATCGAACCCGCCTCCTCGTCATGACAACGCCAGCCCCGAGGGCAGGTTGCCTTTCCGATCTGGTATCTCCGCAGTCTTATACGCCCTTGGCCGCCCCGATGCGACGCATTTGGCGGCTCATGCTGCCAATACAATGCAAATGGGGGTGGCGGCCGAAGCCGCACCCCCATTCTATTCTCTCAATACTTACCGATACTGAAAGGCTCGCGCGCGCGATTTACTTCGCGGCTGCCGCCTTGAGAACCGGTGTAATGCGCGCGACTTCCGATTCAACGAGCTTCTGGAGGCCTGCGGGACCGCGATCGGCACCCTTGGGGGCCGTCGAGCCGAGATCCTCGTAGCGCTTGATGATGACCGGATCATCCATGGCCTTGCCGAGCGCGTCCACCAGCTTGTCCTGGATATCTTTCGGCAGACCCTTCGGGGCGACCATCGCATTCCAGGCACTGAAGATGAAGTCGACGCCGAGCTCCTTCGTGGTCGGCACATCGGGGAGTGCAGCGATCCGCTCGGGATGCGCGACGGCGTAAGCCTTGATCGTGCCGGCGGTGATCTGCGGGATCACGTTCATGGACTGGTCGACCATGTAGTCGATCTGGCCGCCGACAAGATCGTTGAGCGCAGGTCCGGTACCCTTGTAGGCGACGAGACCCGGCTTGAAGCCAAACTGCGAGTTGAACACGAGGCCCGAGACGTACGAGATCGAGCCGACGCCGGCATGGCCGTAGTTCATCTTCTCGCTGTTGGCCTTCAGGTAGGCGAGAAATGCCTTGAGGTCAGCTGGCTCGAGCGCCTTCTTGGAGACGATGGTCTGCGGCGTGTAGTTCACAACGCTGATCTGGGTAAAGCTCGTCGCCGGATCGTACTTCAGGTTTGGATAGAGCGCGGGCGCCGCCGACTGCGTGCCCATGTTGCCGACGGCGATCGTGTAGCCATCGGGTGCTGCTGCGGCGGCGCGCGACATGCCGATCGAGCCGCCGGCGCCACCGATATTCTCGACGACGATCTGCTGGCCGAGCGTGCGGGACATATGCTCGGTCACGAGGCGCGTGACGACATCCGTCGGACCGCCGGCAGCGAACGGAACGATCGCGGTGATGGTCTTCGTCGGGTACTGCTGCGCGACGGCGGGCACCGCCGTCATGCCGAGAGCAGCGATCGCGGCGATCGCTGTGCGACGTGTGAATTGCATTGCCAGTCTCCTCACAAGTTGTTGGTGTCGTTTGTTGTTGTAGTTAGGGCGGCGCTTTGGGCGCTCATTCCGTGAATACTTTCTCGCGG
Organism: Pseudomonadota bacterium; assembly: GCA_023410905.1. Classification (GTDB taxonomy): domain Bacteria; phylum Pseudomonadota; class Alphaproteobacteria; order Rhizobiales; family Hyphomicrobiaceae. The sequence continues at coordinate 8,055 of JAEYPL010000065.1, read as the reverse complement.
CTCTTGCTGATCGCCGGCAGTGCCGAGACGATCACAATGATCAACGCAAGCACGAGCAAGGTCAGCGAAACCGGACGCTCCAGGAATGTCCACAGGCTGCCACGCGAGATGACCATAGCCTGTCGGAGCTTCTCTTCCATCAGCCTGCCGAGCACGAAGCCGAGAAGCAGCGGTGCCGCTTCGAAACCGAGCTTGATCAGCGTGTAGCCGAAGAGCGCGAAGACAGCTGTAAGGACGACTTCGGTCGGTGAGTTGTTGATCGAGTAGATACCGATGCAGCAGAAGATGATGATCGCCGGGAACATCAGCCTGTAGGGCACGCGCAGCAGCTTCACCCAGATGCCGATCAGCGGCAGGTTGATGATCAGCAGCATGAGATTGCCGATCCACATCGAGGCGATCATGCCCCAGAAGAGTTCGGGCTGCTTAGTGATGATCTGTGGACCTGGCACGATGCCGTGGATGGTCATGGCGCCGATCATCAGCGCCATCACGGCATTGGGTGGAATGCCGAGCGTGAGCAGCGGGATGAACGCTGTCTGTGCGCCCGCATTGTTGGCGGACTCCGGGCCGGCCACGCCCTCGATCGCACCCTGGCCGAAGCGAGAGGGATCCTTCGCGAGTTTCTTCTCGATCGAGTAAGCTGCGAACGGGCCGAGTACGGCGCCGTTTCCGGGCAGGAAGCCGAGGATGGAGCCGATGCCCGTGCCGCGCAGGATCGGCGCAAAGGACGCCTTGAAGTCCTCCATGTTCGGTAGCAGGCGGCCGATCTTACTGCTGACGACGGCACGGGCTTCCTTGTGTTCGAGATTGCGCAGGATTTCCGCGAACCCGAACATGCCCATGGCGATGACCGCGAAGTCGATGCCGTCGGCGATCTCCATCCAGCCGAACGTCAATCGTTCCTCGCCGGTCTCGATGTCGGTGCCGACGGTCGAGAGCAGGATGCCGAAAAGGATCATGGCGATGGCCTTCGGCACCGATCCGCGCGCCAGCACGACGGCGAACATGAGGCCGAGCACCATCAGCGCGAAGTAGTCCGCCGGCCCGAACAGCAGCGCGAGCGTCGTGAGCGGCTTTGCAGCGGCGGCAATGATGACCGTCGCGATCGTGCCCGCAATGAACGAGCCGATGGCGGCGATACCGAGCGCGATGCCGGCGCGGCCCTGCTTGGCCATCTGGTGGCCGTCGAGGACGGTGACGACGGCCGTCGCTTCACCCGGAATATTGACGAGGATCGCCGTGGTCGAGCCGCCGTACTGCGCACCATAGTAGATGCCGGCGAGCATGATCAGCGCGCCAACCGGATCGAGCCCGAATGTCAGCGGAAGCAGCATCGCGATGGTCGCGATCGGCCCGACGCCCGGCAGCACGCCGATGAGCGTGCCGATCAAACAGCCGAGAAAGCAAAGCCCCGCGTTCTTGAGCGAGCCAGCAACGCTGAGGCCGAGCTGAAGATTGGAAATGAGATCCCACATATGCGCGCCTCAGTATCCGAGCAGCGGCGGCAGGACGGGAATGGGCAGGTTGAGGACAACCTTGAAGAGCAGATAGCAGCCCACGGTCATGGAGGCCGTGAAAACGAGGATTTCCATCGGACGCGTATCCGGGTCGGCCATGGCGGAGAGGAGCATCGACAGCGGCCCGGCGACCAACAGGCCGAGCGGGCGAACGGTGGCCGCGAAGGCCATGATAGCGCCGAGAACGAAGATTGTGCCGCGCAGGGAGAAGCCTTCGACACGCTCGTGCGTACCAATGCGACCTACCACGACGAGGTAGACGCCGAACGCACCGAGCAGGAGGGCGACCGCCTTGGGCAGGAGGCCGGAGCCGACGCCGGACATCGAGCCCGCATCGAGTGGAAACGCCGCATAGTAACCGACGGCCGCCGATCCAATGAGGAAGAGGCCGGCCAGAACTTCCCGATTGAAGAATGTGTTGCGCACGTCCTCGCCGGCCGACTGCCCGGCCGGGTCTTCAACTGCCATGCGACCTCCGCTTCTCCCCTTGCGCCTGTCGGTTACCGTCAGGCCCGACGGCGTTCTTCAGCCGCCGCCATCCTAGACCTCTTGTTCCGACGGCGTCTACCCATTGGCTCTAAACGGGAAAGCGGATTGTATTTCGCATCCTGGAATAAGCGGGCGCATTGCCCGACTAGTGCGTCGGCGCACTATTTCCACGATATCCGCTGAGCTTCGAGCGAAGCTCCTGGAGCGCACCCGCGACGGGGGCGAATTGAAAGCGGATGGCGTGGCCGCCGGAACCAACGGCTAATGCTCGGAAGAGCACATTGGCCTTGAGGATCGGCGCCGGATATCCATCGACTGTCGCGAACCACCATGGATGCCAGACGTCGTTGAGGACCACGAAGCCCGGCTCGGTGGTCTCGACCTCGATATCTATGACGGTATTCTCGTAGCGGACGATGCGGACCGTGGGCGCCTCGAGAATCCATGGCGGCTCGAACGTCAGTGGCGCGGGCAGGTTCGGTCGCTTGTCGAGGAGTACGGTGGTGCGTGGATCTGCGGTGGGCCACGTGCCGTCACGCATGATCCGGGCGAAGTCGGCGATCTGCCAGTTTCGCACGAAGAGAACGCGAGGCAACGCTTCGGTGTTTTCGTAGATGTAGCCGTCGGGCGTGCGCGCCATGAAGCGCAGATCCGTCGGTTTGGCCGTGCGATCGATCCGGTCGATCGGCACAGGCGAGACGATGTAACGGAGCCCGAGCAGGTTGGCGAGACGGCAGCGATAGGATGGAAAGAGCGGCGTAAAGCGGCGCTGGTTCGGACCGATGATCGAGTCCTCGGCGCCGACGGCTCGGGTGAAGTCGGCGAGGCGCAAGGGATTGTAGCCGAGCGTGTGATCGAAGCCGTGCACCATGGCCGTATTCGGCCATTCGAAGCCGAGACCCGCAAGCTCGACGCGATCGCGCCGGGCGGAGCCAGGTGGCTGCTGTGCAAGGTTCTTGATGATGCGGATGGTCTCGCCGGGGGTGTCCGGATTGAGCATCGAGAAGTTTTCAGTCGGCAGCGCGGTCGACTCGTTCGGGCCATTGTTGATGGCAAGGTCGACGGTGAGGATCGCCGCGAGTGCCGGAACGACAGCCCATGACGTGCGATCGCTGATGCGTGTCATCAGCATGAGGACGCCGACGCTGGCCGCGATCCAGGTGAAGCTGAACGCCATGGGACGGATCGCGACGTCGAGCCGGTTCTGCGAAAGGGCCACGCCGACGGCCGCAGCCGCCAGCAGCAGGAGCAGCGACACCTTGAGGCGCAGGCGAGGTCGTGAGGGTTCGCTGAGCGCCGTGTTCGTCATCCAGCGGTGCACGAGATAGCCGCTGAGAATTGCCAGCAGCCCGCCAACGAGGAAGGTCGCATCTGCGGGTCTGCGGAAGAGTGCGACGCCCGGAAGTGCCTCGTAGAAGAGCCTGAAGGCCGGCGTATTGGAGCCTAGCGCATAGACCGTCATCAGCACGGCAGCGATCGAGAAGAAGCGTATCTCGCGCGTGAGCAGCAGCCGCCGGGAAAAGCCGAGGCCGGCCAGCAGGGCAATCGGCAGGGCGCCGATATAGAGCTGGCTCATGTTCTGCGAGAGTGTGACCTCGTTGGGATCCCACGCCCAACTGAAGGGACCCCAATACTCGACGGCCTTGTCGAAGGCGCCGTAGAGATCGGCAAAGACGAGCGTGAGCAGCGACGCGGGGTGGAGAGAGCCGCGGGTGGCCTCCGCAAATGCAATGCTCGGCCGGCTCGACGAGAGGACGAACAGGACCGTCAGCAGGAGAGGAAGCGCCGAGAGGACAATGCACGTAATGCCTGCAGCCATCAGCGGGCGCAGGCTCGCTTTGAAGCGTATGGCGCGTCCCTCACCGTCGAGCCAGTGATGGATCACGTATCCGACGAGAACGAGCCCGGCGAGATATGCAACCTGATCCGGCTCGACGATCATCAAGCCCATGGCCACACCGGCACCGATACCCCAGCGGGGCGACTGAAGGTCGATGGTCCGCGCAAGCAGCCAGAGCGCGAGCGCGAAGAATGCGAAGGACTGCACCTGTCCGACATGCTGCACGCGCCATGCGGCGGACGCGCCAAAAGCGAACGCCAGAGCGGCGACAATGGCCCCAGCGGGGTGCCAGCCGCGGTCGCGGAAGAAAAACATGATGGAGAAGCCGCCGAGCGCGAGCAGGCCGAACGTATAGCCGTCGACAAGCCGGAAGCTCGGCGAGGGATCCAGCAGCGCGATCAGCACGGCGGGCGAAAGCACGAGGCTCTGAGGATCGGCTATCTGCGGCGAGCCGGCGAAGATGTGCGGGTTCCAGAATGGCGACTGGCCCGTGTGGAACGCAGTGGCCAGGAACTGGACCTGTGCCTGGAAGTGCGCCTTGGCGTCGTAAGGGATGGCGACGTTACCAAAGAGCCAGGGTGCGCAAAGCACGAGCCAGCCCGCAACCAGTGCGAGCGCAGCAACCCCATAGCCGGACGGCGCCGAATTTCGAGACACTGGGATACACCGCAGAGAGCGGAGCAAAGGGCGGGAAGTCAGAGACCGAAAATTAGGCAGAAAGACGAGTCTTGGCAATCGGGGCTCTGAGGTCTGGTGAACATCTCCATTTGCCAGGGTGCGCTCGGTGTTGCTGGCAGAGAAGGGTTGCCATGCCGTAAGGCAGTGGCGTGTGTCCCCCAGAATGCGGTTAGAGTGCCGCGAGAAAACGAGAAACGCTCAGGAGCCGACATGCCGACCGAGACATCGCCCCCGACACTGCGCACACGGATCGAGGGCGGCATCTGCACGATCATCGCCGACAACCCCGCCCGCCTGAATGCCTATACGCGCGATATGTGGGAGACGCTGCCGAGCCACATCCGCGAGGCGGAGGCCAACCCGGACGTGCGCGTGATCGTGCTTCGCGGTGCCGGCACTAAGGCCTTCTCCGCCGGCGCGGACATTTCCGAGTTCGAGGGTAACCGCACGGGAGCCGAAGCGCGCCACTACGACGAGATCAACCACGAGGCCTTCGAGGCTGTGGGACGCGCGAGCAAGCCCACCATCGCCATGGTGCACGGTTACTGCTTCGGCGGCGGCTGTGAACTCGCCATTTGCTGCGATATGCGCTGGGCGTCCGATGACGCGATCTTCTCGATTCCGGCAGCCAAGCTGTCGATCGGCTACAACCCGCGCTGGATCAGGCCCATGCTGGCGGTCATGTCGGCGGCGAAGGCCAAGGAAATGCTCTTCACGGGCCGGCGCTATTCGGCGGCCGATGCGCTTGCCATGGGCATGGTCAACGCCGTCGTGCCGTCAGCGGAGCTGGAAGCTGCGACGCGGAAGGTGGCCGAGGAGATGGCGATCAATGCGCCGCTCTCGATCAGGGCTGCCAAGGAGTCCATCGACGAACTCTTCGACCATCCGGAAAATCCCGACATGGCGCGCCTCGACCAGTTCGTCGAAGCTTGCTTCGAGAGTGAAGATTATGCCGAGGGCCGGCGCGCCTTCATGGAGAAGCGCAAGCCGCAGTTCAGGGGCCGCTGAGCGAACCGAAGCGTGAGAGGAATGCCGCCTGAGCCGTCGCCACCGGCGACGGTTCGAGGCGCGAGAGCAGCGCTTCGAGGCTCGCGGGGATGGCCGGAATGCCGAAATAGCGATCGGCTTCCTCTGTCGAGAAACCGGCGAGCAGTGTTGCTTCGTAGTACGCAGCAATGCGGTCGGCGTGCTTGATGGCGGCTGTGACCTCGGCAGGCAACGACGGGGGCAGGCCAAAGCGCACGTGGATCGCCTCGAGCAGGCGGTTCTCGATGGTCTTGTAGTCGAAGCCAATGGCCGCCTTGAACGGACTGATGAGGTCGCCGATCACGTACTCGGGTGCATCGTGCAGCAGTGCTGCGAGGCGCCACGGGCGATCCCAATGCGGATTGAGCGCACCCGCGATCTCCTCCACGAGCACGGAATGCTCCGCGACCGAGAAGGCATGATCGCCGCGCGTCTGGCCATTCCAGCGTGCCACGCGCGCGAGACCGTGCGCAATGTCCTCGATGGCGATGTCGCCCGGCGATGGCGCGAGCAGGTCGAGACGGCGGCCCGACAGCATCCGTTGCCAGGCACGTGGCTTGCCGTCATCAGCCAGACCCCTCATGATTTCGGTGCCTTGAATTTGCGCTGGAGCGCTGCGCAGGGCCCGTGCCGGTGGCACTCGACGAGGTGATCGTTCACGAAGCCCGTGGACTGCATGAACGCATAGACCGTCGTCGGGCCAACGAAGCGGAAGCCTTCCTTCTTGAGGGCTTTAGAGATGGCTTTTGACTGCGGTGTTTCCGGCGGAATGTCGCGCATAGTGCGCCGCTCGTGCACGACCGCCTTCCCGTCGAGAAAATCCCAGAGAAACTTGCCGAGGCTCGTTCGTTCCTTGAGGCGCAGATAGGCCTGCGCGTTTTCGATCGTCGCCTCGATCTTGGCCTTGTTGCGGACGATACCAGCATCGTTCATGAGCCGCTCGAGATCATGAGCGCTGTAGCGCGCCACGCGCTCGGCGTCGAAGCTGTGGAAGGCTTTGCGGAAGTTCTCGCGCTTCCGAAGGATCGTGATCCACGACAGTCCGGCCTGAAAGCCTTCGAGAATGAGCTTCTCGAAGAGCGCCTTGTCGTCGGACCTGGGGACGCCCCATTCCTCGTCGTGATAGCGCGTGTACTCGGCATCGGAAATGCCGACCCAGCCGCAACGGACGACTTCTGCTTTCGTCATGGCGCGGATGCCCTTGCTGCGACGCTGGCCCGATAGCGGTCGAGTGACGTCGTATCGGCGATGATCGTGCTGTCGCCAGTGACCAGGGGCTCGCCCTTGTCGGCGGCTTCGACGGCCCGGTCGAGGCGCAGCAAGGCGAGGCCATGCGACCCCGCGACCGTACCGAGCGTGCCGATGACGGCGGCGCCGACGCGAACCTCTGAGCCCGTAGTCAGCGGCTCCGTGCCCGTCACTAGCGTCACGCGCTTGCGGACGACCGACTTGTTCTGCATTCGCGCGACAACTTCCTGCCCGACGAAGCAGCCTTTGGTGAAGGACACGCCGTGCTGCCGGTCGTAGTTGGCTTCATGCGGGAAGGTGTCGCCGAGTACGTAGTCATGTCCGCCCTCGGCAATGCCCAGCTCGACGCGGCGCTCGTGGTAGCGGCTCTCGGGGACGGGTTCACCGGGCAGGCTCGCGAACACTTCGCGTGGGGCGAGTATGCGCCATCCGAGGTCGCCATGGCGCGGATCCGCATACACGCCCCCCCCGTCGATGGCGGGTTTCAGCGGCCCCCAGGCGACGGCGCCGCCATAACTGGTTGATACATCCGCAATCGTGATCTTCGCGCGCAGCTTGTACAGGGTGAGGCGCTTGACGAGATCGCCCACACGATCGGCGCGCGTCTCGAGAAGCCAGCCGTCCTCGGTTCGCAGCGCGAAGAATTCGAAGAGGATCTTGCCTTGCGGGGTCAGGAGGCCGGCAAAGCGCGCTTCGCCTGTCGGCACGCTCGACAGGTCGTTCGTGGCGATATTGTCGAGGAAGTCGACGGCATCGCCTCCCGAGAGCGACACGACGCCGCGATCGGCAAGCAGCGCGACAACAGAGGTGCTCATTTCGTCCGTACTCCTGCGTGGCACGGCCCAGCATGACGTATCGGGCAGCTGGCGCGCTTCTCTCATCTGGGGTATTTCGCGCCGGGGAGCAAGCCGCGTGCGGCGGCGCTGCAAGCGTTCCTGAACGCTCTTGGGAGGCCAGTATGGCAGATCACTTCGACCTTATCCTCAAGGGGGGAACGGTCGTCAATCACGACGGCGAGGGCGTCCGCGATATCGGCATTGTCGGCGGGCGGATCGCGGGGATCGGCGATCTATCCGGCGCGCGGGCAGCGGAGGTCATCGACGCCAAGGATCTGCATGTTCTTCCGGGCGTGATCGATACGCAGGTGCATTTCCGCGAGCCGGGGCTCGAGCACAAGGAGGATCTGGCGTCGGGCAGCCTCGCGGCCGTCACAGGCGGCGTCACCGCTGTGTTCGAGATGCCGAACACCAAGCC
>JAEYPL010000061.1 GCA_023410905.1 Pseudomonadota bacterium | reverse complement strand
ACGCTCGGTCCGAAGGGCCGCAACGTCATCATCGAGAAGTCCTTCGGCGCCCCGCGCACGACCAAGGACGGCGTGACGGTCGCGAAGGAGATCGAGCTCGAGGACAAGTTCGAGAACATGGGCGCCCAGATGGTGCGCGAAGTGGCCTCGAAGACCAACGACGTCGCCGGTGACGGCACGACGACGGCCACCGTCCTCACGCAGGCGATCGTCCGCGAGGGTCTGAAGTCGGTTGCGGCCGGCATGAACCCGATGGATCTGAAGCGCGGCATCGACAAGGCCGTCGCCCAGGTCGTCGAGGAGATCAAGAAGCGCTCCAAGAAGGTCAAGAACTCGGACGAGATCGCCCAGGTCGGCACCATCTCGGCGAACGGCGAGAGCGCCATCGGCAAGATGATCGCCGAAGCCATGCAGAAGGTCGGCAACGAGGGCGTGATCACGGTCGAGGAGGCGAAGAGCCTCGAGACCGAGCTGAACGTCGTCGAGGGCATGCAGTTCGATCGCGGCTACCTGTCGCCGTACTTCATCACCAACGCCGACAAGATGATCGCCGAGCTCGACGATCCCTACATCCTCATCCACGAGAAGAAGCTCTCGGGTCTGCAGCCCATGCTGCCGCTCCTCGAGGCTGTCGTGCAGACGGGCAAGCCGCTGCTGATCATCGCGGAAGAGGTCGAGGGTGAGGCGCTCGCGACGCTCGTCGTCAACAAGCTGCGTGGCGGCCTGAAGATCGCGGCCGTGAAGGCCCCGGGTTTCGGCGATCGCCGCAAGGCCATGCTCGAGGACATCGCCGTCCTGACGAACGGCCAGGTGATCTCGGAAGATCTTGGCATCAAGCTCGAGACCGTGTCTCTCGACATGCTCGGCCGCGCCAAGCGCGTGTCGATCGACAAGGAGAACACGACGGTCGTCGACGGCGCCGGCAAGAAGAAGGACATCGAGGCCCGCGTCAACCAGATCAAGGTGCAGATCGAGGAGACGACGTCGGATTACGACCGTGAGAAGCTGCAGGAGCGTCTGGCGAAGCTCGCCGGTGGCGTTGCGGTGATCAAGGTCGGCGGCGCGACCGAAGTCGAGGTGAAGGAGCGCAAGGACCGCGTCGACGACGCGCTCAATGCAACCCGCGCCGCGGTCGAGGAAGGCATCGTCCCGGGTGGCGGCGTTGCGCTCCTCAAGGCGACGCAGTCCATCTCGGTCAAGGGTGACAACGAGGACCAGGAAGCGGGCATCCAGATCGTGAAGCGCGCGCTCCAGGCGCCGATCCGCCAGATCGCCGAGAACGCCGGCGTTGAAGGCTCGATCGTTGTCGGCAAGGTGCTCGAGGCTCGCGGTCAGACCTTCGGCTACGACGCCCAGGGCGACGAGTACGGCGACATGATCGAGAAGGGCATCATCGACCCGGCCAAGGTCGTGCGCACCGCGCTGCAGGATGCCGCTTCGATCGCCTCGCTCCTCATCACCACCGAGGCGGGTGTTGCCGAGGCGCCGAAGAAGGACAGCCACGCCGGCCACGATCATGGTGGCATGGGCGGTATGGGTGGCATGGGCATGTAAGCCCGCCACTCAGGCAGCTACGCGAAACGGAAGCCGCTTCGGGAAACCGGAGCGGCTTTTGCTTTTGTGCCGCGGGCTGATTTTTTCCCGGACGGCCTACCGGACGGCGCGCGGGCGCGCTCATGAAGAGCTTCGCAATCATCCCGCGGCGCGATGTCCGCAGGAGCCATGCAGAGACGTCGAGTTTATGTCCGCGGCCTGTCCCTTCTCCCCGTCCTTACGGGGAGAAGGCTAGGATGAGGGGCGGAACTTGCTGAAACGTCGGCGTATGCCGCCGCCCCTCACCCTGCCCCCCTCCCCGCAGGCGCGGAGAGGGCAGATTTAAGCCATCCTCAACAGCACCACACCGATAAGCACGAGCACACCGGCGATAACGCGCAGCTTGAGCAGCGGCTCGCCGAGGAACACGACGCCGATCACCGCCGCGAAGAGCACGCTCGTCTCACGCATGGCGCCGACGAGCGCGATGGGGGCCTTGGTCATCGCCCAGAGCGCGATACCGTAGGCGCCGACAGACATGCAGCCGCCGAGCAGAAGCTGCCAGGCAGAGCCGCGAAAGGCGGTTACGAGCCCATTGCCCCAGCGATAGGAACCAAAAGCGACGAGCACTACGGCACTCGCGACGAAGCTCCACGCGATATAGGAGCCAACGTGTGTCACGCTGCGCGCGCCGAGCCCATCAACGATCGTGTAAGCGCCGATCGTGAGCGCCGTCAGCAAGGCGAAGCCGACAGCGCGTACCTCGATCCGCGTCGAAACACGCCCGCCCTTGAGCGACAACGCCAGCACACCTGACGCGAGCAGCACGACACCGAGCCAGCCGAGCAGGCCGATCGGTTCGCCGATCGCGGACATGCCCATGGCCGTCAGCAGCGGCGCGCTGCCGCGTGCCAATGGATAGACCTGACCGAGATCGCCCGTTTCGTAGGCCAATCCGAGCGCTTGAAAATAGACGAGATGGATAAGCGCCGAAGCGCCAATGAACCACCAGGCTACCGGCTCGGGCAGCGGAACGAACAAACATATCGGCAGCGCAACCATGCCGCTGGAAATGCCGAGCAGTGTAGTCGCGATCCGCGGCTCGACGCGCAGCTTCAAGAGCGCGTTCCAGCCGGCATGTAGCGCCGCGGCGATCAGCGTAACCGCGAGAACGAAGCTGTCCATGTCTTGAAATCGTTCAGAGCCGGATGGCTCTGCCCCCTGCGGATGGCAGCCAGTGCAGATGCCGCATCCACATCACTGCCGCCAGTCACATTGTGCCAGCAGTTCGCTCTGTGACCAAGGGTGCAGGCGAGGATAGCGGATACGCTCGCCGGATCGAGCGGTGGTACGACCTCTGGACCTTCGCCGTTCACGAAACAGTTAGACGTCTGACCACTGCCCATCCAATTTAGAGCGGTTATAGATGATACGCCCAACCCGGAGCGTTGGGTCGGACTGGAATGGCAGGGAGCCACTGAATGTTGAGATTGAAGGTACTCGGGGGGGCGGCAGCGCTGGCGGCTATCGCTATTGCCGCTACCGGCGCAGTCGTCGTCGCTCAGGATACGATCGCACAGCGCAAGGCGCTTATGAAGGCGGTCGGAGGCGCCAGCAAGACCGGCTCGCAGATCGCCAAGGGTGACATACCCTTCGATGCGGCCAAGGCGAGCGAGGCCATGGACACGATCGCTACGAGCTGGAACGCCTTTACCAAGCTCCTCCCGAAGGGTTCGGAGACCGGCGGCGAAACAACGGCATCTCCCAAGATATGGGAGAACTTCAAGGACTTCGAGGACAAGGGACAGAAGATGGCGAGTGACGCGGCGACGGCACAGAAGGCCGCGGCCAGTGGCGCCGACGCCTTCAAGGGCGCCTTCGGCGAAGTCGCCAAAAACTGCCGGGCCTGCCACGAAGTCTATCGCGTGCAGAAGAGATAACAGCGAAACCAGCGGCGACATGAACCAACGGCCTCACGGGCGTCCTTGTGGGGCCGTTTGCCATATCAATGCATTGATAGCTGGAGATAAAGCCGCTATCTGATTGTTTCCTTAGATCTTCTGCCGTTCCGAATAATCAGAACAAAGTCGCGCGTACATGATCCGACCGATACTCCTGTCAGTAGCGACCATGTTCGCGATCGTATCGGTCGCGGAGGCGCACCGCATCAAGACCAAGACGCTGCAGATCGATCATCCATGGACAGGCGACATGGGCGAGGCGAAACCGCCGCTCGATCTCGCTGTGCAGATGGTCATCCGGAACACCGGCAAGGCTGCGGACGTTCTGACAGGCGCTTCCTCACCGGATGCCGCGCGTGTCGAGCTCGTTCACGTGACGACCGGCCCGCACAAAGCTGTCGAGATCAAACCGGGCGCGCGCGTCGAGCTTTCTACCAAGGGCGTTTATCTGCGCGTGACCGGCTTCAAGCGGCTCGTCGACAATTACGACTATTTCCCGATGACGCTGAACTTCAAGAAGGCTGGCGCGGTGAAGATCGAAGTCATGGTCGAGGACGTAGCCATCGAGCTGCCGAAACTCACCCACTGATCCCATCACCAACGAACACGGCGTGATTGTCCCAGATCCAGGGCGTCGATACGCCACTCGTCTGTGCATCGTTCTTGCCGTCGAGCCGCGCGAGCTTTCCAGTGCCGGCGGTCGCAAGAAACTCGGCAGACTCGCGCGCCGGCGCGATGCCGGAAACATCATCGAGCGTGTGCGTGCGCAAGACATTGCCCGAAGCAATGTCCAGAACGACGGCGCTTGCCCCCTTCGAGCTGGTGATGGCAACCAGCACGCCATCTCGGTCACAGGCGATGGAGCTTACGTAACCTGAGAGCGCGCGCTCGGTTACTGCCGGCAGCACGATAGCTTGCAGCGGGCTCTGACGTCTGTGCCGGTAGACGAGAGACTGCGCGCCAACAGGACCATGCGCGACCTGCGCACCAATGATCACCGTCCCATCGTGCGCGACATCGAGATGGCGAAGCGACAGCGCACCCGCAGCACCGAGTTCGTGACGCTCGAGCAGATGGCCCGTTCTGAGATCGACGTAAGCGAGCGTTGTCTCGATGGCATCGGGATTGAGAATGCGCCGGCCATTGCCCAAATCCGGATGCTCGATGAGGCCGCCATTCGCAATGACGAGCACCGGTTGATCGCCGAGCAGCGCCAGATCGTGCGGTCCGACTCCGCCGCTGGAGAACTCACCAATGCGGCGGTACCCAGCGCTCACGTCGTAGATGCCGATGATGCCACGCACACCATGGAAATCGTTCTCGGTGGCATAGAGCAGACGGCCATCGCGCGAAAAGACGCCGTGGCCGTAGAAGTGCCGATCCGGTGGTGTCGTGAAAACTATCGGCTCGCGTTGGCGATCCGGCGAGAAGGCCACCGCGAAGTTCCCAGGCCGCCGGGCAAACACCACGCACGTGCGGTCAATGGCAGACACTGTGATGTCGTGTCCCCGTCCCGGCAGTGCGACGGCATTCACGTCGCGGCCGTCCTCGGTGAAGAGCGCCGCCCAGTAGCGGTCATCCCCGCCGCGGCGCGCGGCTGCATAGAGTGCCGGAGCGAGTTGCGCTTGCGCGTGCGCTGTCAGGCCGCCGCCAGCGATGAGGCCGCACGCCGTCCCGACCAACAGCGCTCTGCGATCAATCGCCATCGGTTGCGTTGAACCCCATGGAGATGCCTGCTGTGAGCCCAAGCAGCGCCGTGAGCTGCATGCGTGCATTCTTCAGCGGATAGCCCAGCGCAACGAGCGGCTGCATCATGGCATCGGGATCGAAGGGCTTGCCCTGCCGCATAAGCCGGCGCATCTGATCGCGCGCAGTCTCGATCTCCCGCTCGACGAGCTTGGCATTCAGCGGAACCGTCACGTCCGGATGCGCGGCGCTGGTATCTACGATGGCCTTGTTCATACCGGCGGCCACGTAGAGATGGTGCAGTCCATCAAGACCGGCGCTGAAAAACTTGATGGTGCGCTGACTCTTGACCAGAACCGGCGTCAGACGTCGCCGCTGAACGCCGAGCCCCAGCGGAGCGGCAATCCACTCGTCGCGTACGCGCTCCAGCCCGTTGTCGAGCGACTTCGCAAGCGCAAGCGTCGTCTCCGATGCCTTCAGAAAATGCGGGTTTCCTTCCCCGGCGTTGAGCCAGTGGCGAGCAAACTGATCCGGCCCGGTCCATGCAGCGAGTACATCCGTAGCGAGATTTCGAATGTTCGCACTGATCGCCTTGGCGTACGCGCAGCGATACGCGCGCTCCTCCGGATCCTTGGTCGGCGCATCAAAGAGCGCCGTCTCCAGCGCGGCGAGCCCTTGAGTAGCGACACGCTTTGCAGCGAGCTTCGTCGGATCGAGCGCATCCTGATCGCGCGCTTTCAAAGTCTGCGCTACTTGCCGCGCGCCGAGACCGCGCCGATCGGGCCAGAAGAAAATGCGCTCGAGCCTGTTCTCCTCCGTGATGGGGCCGAAGCGGATGTGCTCGATGTTCCCCCATGCTGTGACGAGACCATCGAAAGCGCGCTCCATGCTGCGCTGCTGCTCCGCCGTGCGGCGCGTGCAATAGCCTTCGAGCGTCTTCGTCAGACGTTCGGCTGCGGAGACAAGAGCGGCGTAACCCGGCCGGATATGTTTCTCCAAGGCTTGCCGCGCGAGCCCGGCATGATCGAACGCGCCGGGCTGCTGCGCGCGCGCCGCGCCGCTTGCGACGAGCGTCACGACGAGCGCCGCCGCTGCGAGCCCACTAGCGATCCGGCCTGCGAGAGACATGGTTCCTCTCCTCAGAGCGAATTGACGAAAGCAATGAGGCGCGTCCGATCATCGGGCGAAAGCGCGGCGAACCCATCGCGTGCGCGCTGCGCTTCGCCGCCGTGCCAGAGAATGGCCTCTGTCAGATTTCGCGCACGGCCGTCGTGCAGGAAGAACGAGTGCCCGTTCACGATCTCGGTCAGGCCGATGCCCCAGAGCGGCGCCGTGCGCCATTCACGCCCATCCGCGCGCGCCTCGGGACGGCCATCTGCGAGCCCTTCGCCCATGTCGTGGAGGAGAAAGTCCGAATAGGGCCAGATCTTCTGCTCGCGCAGATGCGCATCGGGTGAGCTCTCACCGGTCGTGAAGCTCGGCGCGTGGCAGGATGCACATCCGACCTCATGGAAGAGGCGCTTACCGGCCAGCACATCAGGCGCATCAGCGTCCCGGCGCGGCGGCACGGCGAGATTGCGCGCATAGAAGGCAACGAGATCGAGCAGCTTCGCATTGATCTCATGATTGGGCGCGCGCGGCGTGCCGCCGTGCGGGGCACTCCGGCAAAGCGATTGCGCGGGCGTGCAATCGCCCCATGCAAAGGGCGCGATCCAGTTCCCGATGCCGATGTCGCCCGCGAAGGCATCGGCCGATTGCTGGAGAACGGTCGGTTGACCAGCCTTCCAGCCGAAGCGGCCGAGCATCAGCTTCTTGTTCTCGACCGACCACACCCAGTTGGCGCGGCCGGAAATGCCATCCCCGTCGCGATCGTCCGGATCTTCATGCGCGAGGATGTCCTCGACGGGAATGGCTTCGATGAGACCGAGGCCGATCATCTGCGGCGCGAGGCGCGGTGAGATCATCGTCTTCGGATGCATCGAGCCATAGCCGAGATCCTCGATGCGATACGTCGGGCGCCTCAGAGAGACCACTTCACCACCGGCAAGCGTGACCGGCACTTCCTGGTAGTCGATGCCCATGCGGCCTTCGCCGAGATGGCCCTGAATGCCGAGCTCCTGAAGCTGCGTGCCATAGGTCGGCTCTGGAATGACCGAGAGACGCCCCTCGGCGAGGGCCGCGCGCTGCTCTGCCGTCTCGGGTGGAATCGAAAGGCGCAGGAACATCGAAACCGAGCGGTCCTCGATGTCCGGCCCACGCGGCGGCTCACCGCGCCCATCCTTCAGATGACAGCTCTGGCAGGCGCGCGCATTGAAGAGCGGACCAAGCCCATCCGACGATTTGGTCGAGGCCGGCGCGGAGACCCAGAACTTGCGAAACATCGCATTGCCGATCTTGAAGTCCATCTCCTGCGCGAGGGTCATGTTCGGCGAGAAGTGGGAGAAGGCTTCGGTCGTGTCGGTGCGACGCTGCGATGTCGCGGCGCCGCCGGGATGCTCCTCGCCATCTTCGAGCGCGGTGAATGAGGCCGGCGCGGCGGCGTGCGCACCACCGTGCAGCCGCACGGACTGCGACCAGCCACTTCCCGCCGCGAGCACGAGCATCCCGGCAAGCGCGCTGAGCATCCATGCGCTCACGATACAGCGGGAGCGGCGGCCTTCATCCATCGGCCCGTCTACTTCTTGCCCTCGAGCGCCTTCACCGGATTGTCGAGGCTGTCCGAACCCTCGAACGTGATGGCGCGCAGCTCCAGCACGCCAACTGCGCGCTCGAACTCCTTCGTCTGCGCGATCAGCGCCTCGATGGCAGATTCGATCACGGCGTTGCCTTCCTTGTTGCCCTCTCCGAGCATCTGGTCGTAGGCCTCGACCTTCTCCGCGCGCGTCTTGAGCGCAGTCATGCGCTTGTTCGTCTCGGCCAGTGCCTGACGGACGCGATCGTCGATCTCGGCGGATTTCGCGCGCACGAGATCCGACACGCTCGCGCCTTTGACCTCGGTGCCATCGATCCGCGTGTAGCGACCGAAGTACACGTTCTCCATGCCGATGACGTTGTAATAGTGCGAGTTGTGCGTGTTGTCGGAGAAGCAATCGTGCTCCTCCTCGGGATCATTGAGCAGCAGGCCGAGCTTCATGCGCTCGCCGGCCAGCTCGCCGTAGGAGAGACTGCCGAGCCCGGTGAATATGATCGTGAGAGGATCAGCCTCGGGCGCAAAGAGCGCCTTGCGGGCCTGGCCATCGGGCCCCCAGTTCGCCGCCATCTCCTCGAGATCCTCGATCAGGAGATCCGTGACGACGCGAAGGTAGGCAATGCGGCGGTCGCAGTTGCCGCCCGTGCACTTCTTCGTATCGAAGTCCGTGACGGGGCGATTGCCCGCGCCCCGCTCGGTCCCATTCAGATCCTGTCCCCAGAGCAGAAACTCGACGGCGTGATAGCCCGTCGCGACGTTGGCCTCGATGCGCTCGGCTTCCTGCAGCGTATCGGCCAGCAGCTCCTTGGTGATCTTGCTCGCATCCACCTTACGGCCGCCGACAGTGAGCGTCCGGTTGGCGATGACATTGGCGGCATAAAGCGGATTGCTATCGGAGGCCGTGCCGTAGCTCTGATCGACGTAGTCGATGAGCCCTTCGTCGAGCGGCCAGGCGTTCACCCGCCCCTCCCAGTCGTCGACGATCTTGTTACCGAACCGATAGGCCTCGGTCTGCATGTACGGCACGCGCGCCGCGATCCACGCCGCACGGGCAGCTGCAAGATTGTCCGCCGTCGGAGCCGCGATCATGCGATCGATCGCCGCCTTCAGCGCCTTGGCGCGGACGACCGAATCCTCGTAGCCGGCTTGTGCGATGTTGGCGTAATTGTCGGCGACCTCCTTCACGGTCGCCGCCGACAATGGGAGCGCCAGCGCCAGCCACAAAAGCGCGGCAACGCCGGCGATCCATCCCCGACCTGATCTGCGGCCCGTCTGCATGTTCGTCACCCCTTGTTCGTTAGCGCCCAGCATGGCGCCGACGAGCACTGGCGACGACAGGCACGGCGTTGCCGTCAGTCGTGGCCCTTGCTGTCGTCGGCCGATCCCGACTGAAGCTGTCCGTAATTCTCGACGCCGATCGACTTCATGAGGTCGAGCTGCGTCTCGAGGAAATCGATATGGCCTTCCTCGTCCTTCAGCAGCTCCTCAAAGAGCTTCATAGACACGTAATCCTCTTCGGCGTGGCAAAGCTCGCGACCTTTCATGTAGAGGTCGCGGGCGATGTACTCACCCTTCAGGTCGCACTCCAGAATCTCCTTGAGGTTCTGACCGATCATCAGTGGTGCGATGTACTGAAGGTTCGGATGTCCCTCAAGGAAGATAATCCGCGTCACCAGCTTGTCCGCGTGCTCCATTTCCTCAATGGATTCAGCGCGTTCCTTCTTCGCGAGCTTGGTGAAACCCCAGTCATCGAGCAGGCGATAGTGCAGCCAGTACTGGTTGATCGCCCCGAGTTCCAGCTTCAGCGCCTCGTTCAGAATATCGATAACGGGCTTCTTGCCTTTCATGTCGCTCCTCCGCGTGCCTCGGGCAGATTAGAACGACACTAAAGAGCCTAACCGGCGCGCGCAGTCAACGACTGAACTGCACGCTCGAACGACGTTGCACCGGCAGACCTCAGCGGCAGGAAAGGCTTGTCGAACTTTCGGCATAGGACTTTCGCACGGAGGCAGGCCGAATGGCTGACGCAGTCGATCGGGCAGACGACCGCATCACAGCCCTCGATCATGCCGTCGATGCGCACGAGCGCGTGCTCCTCGCCGCCGTCGTGATGCATCAGCTCGGCCCCCATGCGGGCGGCGACGCGGCGCAGGTTGTCGATCGCACCGCTGCGGCCACCGACATACAGGATGCGGCGCGCGATGGACGTCTGGACGGTCTCGTCACAGGCGTCGGCGCCGGGGCAGGCGGGGGTGCCGCTCGCGACGCGCATGCGCTGCTGCCAGCGCTGACGCTCGAGCTGTTGCTGAAGATCACCGATCATGCGCTCGGCAGCGCGCGCACGCTCGCGGGCAACCGCCAGGGCGCGCTCCCGTCGGGCGGGCGGCTGATCGCGGCGACGCTCGCTGGCAGCAGGCGCCGCGGGCATGAGCGGAACGGCGACGGCCGCGCCTTCGCTCAGTCGCGCCAGCGCGGCGTCACGTTCGAGAACGATCTGGCGGTGGCGTTCGGCCTGGCGCAACAGCTTCGCCTCGAGATCGTCAAGGCGCGCCTGAAGCTCGCTCGCGCGGCTCGCGTTCTGGTGCGTCACGCGACCGAGCACATGGCTCAGCATGTGGACATCGCCGAAGATGCGCGTGCCGAGTGAACTGGGCACATGCGCGCCGCTCATGAAGGCCCAATAGGCGCCGGCGACCCGCCCCCCGTCGAACTCTTCTTCCCAGAGCCGGACCAGCTCAGATTCCTCGCGCAGCGCCTGTACGCGCCGAATGATCCCCGCGTGGCGCTGATTGAGCATCTTCTGGACCGTGCGCGCAATCTTGCCGTCGCGGCCAACCTGCTGGACGAAGTAGCTGTGAACCTCATAGGAGCGCGCGCCCTCGCGCGGCCGTACACCGGCCTTACGGCCGATAGCGATGAGATCCTCCTGCGAGAGGCACGTGCCGACAATGGAGCACTGCAGGCCGCCTTGGATCTCCCAGATCTTATGGCGGGAAGATGCGCGCGCGGGCGGCTCGACATCGAGCGGGCCTGCGAGCGGCCCGGCGCGCAAATCGATCGCAGGGCGCTTCAAGCGCGTGAGATCGGCGGACCTTCTTGGCCGGTCCTGCATCCGGGCGTACTCAGACGGGCTCTTCGGCGCCAACGCGCCGCTTCGTGCGCTCCGCCATGCGAGCGAGCTGCTTCTTCGTCGCCGCAGAGCGATAGGGGCAGACGAGACCTTGCTTCTCGAGGCGCTCCATGGCCGCGTAAATCGTCTCGACGGCGACCGGAGCACACGAGCAGCAATTGAAGCGATGATTGAGCGTGCGGTACACGAGACCGGGCGTCGGGATTGGCGCTTCGGGAAGGTTGAGGAGGTAGAGCAGCGCCCTGCCAATATCCCCGTCGCTGATCACATTGCAGTGGCAGACAATCATGATACCCGCTCCGGACGGTTGCGCGCACGCAGTCCGCACGCAGCGCGGCCACCGTCGAGCAAACGCATCGGCCAGTCGGCCGACAATTCGAGACCATTTTCCCTGAGGGTCGCGGCAAGCGCACACGACTGCCCCATCACATCGTCGCAATCACAGTTCTCGAGCAGCGCCTTCGTGCAGGCCTGCAGGGCAGGGCATACACCGTGTTGCATAGACGCGACCAGCGATACGGCGACGCACTCGTCACGGCAGAAACCGCGGCAGGGCCCCGGAAACACCTCGATCTCGCGCCGGCTCGCGGCCGTGATGGCCCGCACCCAGCAGGAAAGATCACCGACGATCCTACGTGCAGCTTTCGGGCCAAGCTCACCTTCAAACAGGCGCCATGCCTGCTCCCAACACGCGATATCGCTCGTCTGGTAGCCCGCCACCCAATGGCGGAAACCGAGGGCGACGAGCCGGTCGGCCCCGCTCAGGTCCGGCACGTAGCTGAAGCGCGCCGGCCCAGCCACGCTATCAACCCGGTCATTTACATTAGTCGCCATTACGCAGCCGCCGTTCGGTAGCGCCTATTCACAACTGCTCGGCACTCAGGTGCCGGGCCCCGCATCGAACTTGACCTTGTCGATAAGTTCGGACGCTTTCTTGCGCTGTGCTGCGATGTTGGCGAGCGGTGTCTTGTCCGGCACGAGCTTGCCCCAACCTTGTACGATCTCGGTCGGCGGAACCTTCGGATCGATCGGGTACTCGCTGTTGGCCTCGGCGTACATCTTCTGGCCCTCGTCGGATGCGAGGAACGCCATCAGCTTCAGAGCCGCCGCCTTGTTCGGCGCCGACTTGATCAGCGATACGCCCGACACGTTGACGTGAGTGCCGGTCGTGGCCGCGTCGGGGAAGATGATCCTGACGCTATCGGCCCATTCCTTCTGCTTCGGATCTCGCATCATCGCCGCCATGTAGTACGTATTGGCGATCGCGATATCGCAGAGGCCCGCCTGTACATCGCGCACCTGTTCGCGATCGCCGCCTGCCGGCTTGCGCGCGAGGTTGTCCCTCACACCCTTGAGCCATTCCTCGGTCGCCGCCTCGCCCTTGTGGGCGATGACAGAAGCGACCAGCGACACGTTGTAGACGTGCTGGCCGGAGCGCGTGCAGATCTTGCCCTTCCACTTCGGATCGGCGAGCTCGGCGTATGTGAAGCTATCCTGCTTGACGCGCTCCTTGGAGGCGTAGACTACGCGCCCGCGCAGCGTCAGGCCGAACCAGTGGCCCTCGGGATCGCGGAAGTTCGCGGGGATCGCCGCGAGTTCCTTCACATCGGCCACGTTCACGCTGGCCGTGATGCCGCGTTCCTTGGCTTCGGTCAGACGCCCGATGTCGACAGTGAACAGCACATCGGCGGGGCTGTTGGCGCCCTCCGCCTGGATGCGCTCTTCGAGACCGGCATTGGCATAGATGATGTTCGTCTCGATACCCGTCTTGGCCGTGAAGGCCTGGAGCAGCGGATCGATGAGCTTAGGCTGACGATAGGAGTAGATATTGACCTTTTCGGCAGCCGAAACGGCGCTCAGGGTCATCGAAGAGATAGCAACGGCCGAGGCCAGCACGCCGAGGCAGCGAGCAAGTGTCATGTCAGGCTCCAGTGTCTCGGGGGTCAAGGCCCCGGGTCTGAGCGATTTAACTGTACTGTATAGGTAGACAAAAACCCGCCGCCGCGCCCCTGTCAAGGGGCTGGATCAAACATCTAAGCAGTTGGAATTCTTCTAAATATAAACTGCCGCTTGGACGCGTGACGGCGTCGATTGGAATCCGGATCGTCCGTCAGGATTTTGATGGAGAAGTGCGCGTCGGGCGCTCACTGCGAACGGCGCGTGTCGCTGCCGCCTGCAGAGGTTTACGAGACGATTTGCCGCGCGGCTTCACCGATACGCGGGGGGCCCGCTGCGGCTTCGCCTTCTCGTTTGCACCGGATGCTTCACGCGCGACCATATCGGTCAGCGAATGACGGTCGAGCACAGCGATGAAGGCTTCGAGCGCATCATCGAGGACGCGCGTTACGCCCGCTCCGGAGTCCGCATTCGGCTCCGTCGACTCCATGGCGCGCACGATGTCGCCTATGAAAATCGTATCGGCAGGACGGCTGAGGCGGATGCCACCGTGACGCCCGCGCACGGCGGCCGTCAGACCTGACCGCGACAGAATGTGCACGATTTTGAAGACGTTCTGCATCGTGATGTCGAGCGAGGCCGAGAGATCGACGACCTTCACCAGCGCCCCTTCAGCGCGCGCGCAGGCAATCAGGATCCGGATGGCATCGCCGGTCGATTTATTCAGCCGCATCGCACCTGATCCCTGACATCCGAACCTTTCGGCCACCCTGGCCAATATGCCTTCCATCCAACTCCAACCGACCCTGCCGAGGCCGCTTGCCGAAAATGTCTACCGCACATACAGCGACTTGGCGAGGTGACCCTGTAGTCCATGACCGGCGCGATGGCACCAGCCGGGCGGCGGCACCGCCTACTTGGTCAGAATAAGCTTACCGTTGGCGGTTACGCGCAGGCGATAATCTGCCCCGTTATGGACGATGATCGCCTCACGCCGACCGCCGAGAAGCTCGGCAAGCTCGATGCGGAGCGGCGCCTCTCCACGAGGCGAGGCCGTCGCGACAGGCGGAGCCCGATCGGGGCCCTTCGAAGTCATCACCGCGTACTCTCCAGCTGGCATTACACCGCATCCTTCATATACTTGACTCTACTGGTCAAGAAAAATGCGCCGCCCAGATGCCGCAGCCGTCATATCGGTGCACCGCTCGGCGCCGAGCGCGCATCGACCGCAGCAAGCCGCGTGATCGACAACTCGGCGCATCGCGGTGCGAGCGCCTGTCCACGAGAACAAACGATAAACTTATCGTCGACGAGCGCCTCGAATCAGCGCATGTTCTTTCTACGTTCTCCGCGCCACACTGACCGACACGGACCCCGCCATGCGCACCTTCCTCGTCTCTTACGATCTCGCCAATCCCGACATGAACCAGCCCTATCTGGCCGACGCGATCATGTCGCTTGGCGAGGCCTGGGCGCGCCCGCTGGCCAATGTCTGGTACCTCCGCACGGACACGCCGCAGGACACCATCGAAAGCCGCCTCGCGCGCCTTCTCGACGAGCACGACGGCCTGCTCGTGCAGGGCGTGCGCGAGGAGGCCGCCTTCCGGAATACGGGGCTGCGCTGGTTCCGCCGCCGCCGGCGTGAAGAGGATCAGACGAACGTCCTTGCGTTTCCGGCCCCGACCGAGGCCTTTCCGCAGGGCGATGCGCTGGAGGAGCCGGCGCCGCTCAGGGTCGCCAGCTGAGGAAGTTGGCGATCAGCGCAAGACCGAGGCGCTGACTCTTCTCGGGATGGAACTGGGTCCCCGCGAGATTGTCGCGCGCGACCATGGCGGTCACCGGCCCACCGTAGTCGGTCACGGCAACGAGGTCGGCAGGATTGGCCGGCGTCAGGTGATAGGAGTGCACGAAATAGGCGTGCAACCCGTCGGGGCCGGTCGCAATGCCCTCCAGGAGAGGATGCGGCCGGCGGACGTTCAGCGTATTCCAGCCCATGTGCGGAATCTTAAGCGCCGGATCAGTTGGCCGGATCGCATCGACCTCGCCATTGATCCAGCCCAGTCCCTCATGCACGCCATACTCGAGCCCGCAGCTCGCCATGAGCTGCATCCCGACACAGATGCCGAGGAACGGCCGCCCCTTGTGGCGTACGGCGAGTTCGAGCGCGTCACGCATGCCAGCGACGCGATGGAGCCCCTGGTAACAGTCGGCAAACGCGCCGACGCCCGGCAGCACGACTCGATCGGCCGAAGCCACGACATCGGGATCGGAGGTCAGCACGATCTCGGCATCGGAGCCGCCCTCACGGGCCGCCCGCTCGAACGCCTTGAGCGCCGAGTGCAGATTGCCCGAGCCGTAGTCAATGATGGTGACGCGCGCCATGGCGGCCTTATCTACCGTCGCGCGCCAAAAGGAAAGGCCGAGCGCCATCCGCCCACGCGGCCACTATCGCGCTGAGGCCCACTCAGACGCATGGAAGCCTCGCCGCTCCCTGTGATCTGCGAGACCGAAAGCGTATCGGGGCGCAGGAGCGGCTGATCCGGCAGCCAGGAATCGAAGAAGCGGCGCTCACACTCGGCTACATCGCGACCGGAGACCGTACCGATCATCTCATAACCACGACGCTTGAGCGTCCAGCGCTCGATCGTATCGGCCTCGAAACCGATCAGCACGTGAAAGGCGAGAAAGATCAGCGTCTGGATCTCGTCACTGACGCCCAAGGCCTGCAGCCCGGCCGCGAGGCCCGTCGCAACTACCAGATAGATGATCAGGGCGAGCCAGAAGCCGCGCAGGAGAAGCCACAGCGGCGCGAAGATCGCCGCACCCCACGAGAAGCCATCGCGGACGAAGCGCAGGGCTTCGGCGCGATCGAGCCGGTCCGATGGCGGATCCTTCGCTTCATGCACCGTGTAGACGCGCAACGCTGAACTCCTCGCGTGCAATCACCGACGTCATCGTCGGCGGAAACTCAGACCGACAGCGTGCCCTTGGTCGAGGGGACGCGCTGCTCCTGGCGCGGATCGATCGCGATCGCTTCCCTGAGAGCGCGAGCGAGCCCTTTGTAGCACGTCTCGGCAATATGGTGGTTGTTCTCGCCGTAGAGGTTGGCGACGTGCAGCGTGATGCCCGCATTCTGGGCGAAGGCCTGGAACCACTCGCGGAACAGCTCAGTGTCCATTTCACCGAGCTTCGGGCGCGTGAAGGTTACATCCCACACGAGATAAGGCCGGCCCGAAACGTCGATCGCGACGCGGGTCATGGCTTCGTCCATCGGCAGATGCACGCTCGCGTAGCGCGTAATGCCGCGCTTGTCGCCGAGCGCCTTGGCCAGTGCCTGGCCGAGCGCGATGCCGCAATCCTCGACCGTGTGGTGGAAGTCGATGTGGAGGTCACCCTCGGCCTTGAGCTGGATGTCGATCAGCGAGTGGCGGGCAAGCTGCTCCAGCATGTGGTCTAGGAAGCCGACGCCGGTCGCGATGTCGAACGCGCCCGTCCCGTCGAGATCGATGCTCGCCGAGATGCGCGTCTCGTTAGTCTGGCGGTCGATCGTGGCCTTGCGGCCCCCTAGCATCGTCATCGGAATATCCTGGTTCATCGGCGCCTACGCGTTGCAGAGGCCACGAGGCGGCCGCGATGCCACGCAAATGCGACAAAGCGGGGCTCGCCGTCAAGGGCGACACCCCGCCTTTTCTTTTACTTCCATTAACTTGCTGAAGTGTTGCTTTTAGCCGCTGCCACCGACCACGCTGATCGTCGGGCGATGCTCATCGTAACTGGCCAGATACTCGCCGACCGCCGCCCACGACTGATAGGTGTCGCGGTCCTGCTTCCTGAGGAACATCTC
>JAEYPL010000023.1 GCA_023410905.1 Pseudomonadota bacterium | reverse complement strand
GCCTTCAGGGCAATGCGATCCTCGCCACGGATGTTGAAAGCGCGGGCGATCTCGCGCTTGCCGACCTTCTCCGTAGTGCTGGACAGGTATTCGAGCAATTGCTCGCGCGTCGGCAGCGGCGCCTTCTTGCTCTCGTTGCGCGGCTGACCCGACCGGCTCGACCGATCAGGTTTCTCGCGGCGCTTCTGCTTCTTCGGCACGCGCGCTCTTTCAGTTGGCCTTATTCAGCTGCATCGCGGCGACGCGGCGGACTTTTAGCAGCGCTCTTCGGCTTGGCCTTTGTCGCAGGCTTTTCGCTCGATGCGGCTGCCGCCTTCTTCGGCGGAGTCTTTTTCGCAGGCGCCTTCTTTGCTGGCGCCTCGTCGGACTTGCCCGGTGCTTTCTTGGCCGGCTTTTTCTCCGCGGGTTCCTTGGCAGTCTTCGGCGCCTTGCGACCCTTGGCAGGCTTGCCGCCCCCCTTGGCCGCGCGCTCGGCGAGAAGGGCGATCGCCTCCTCGACCGTCACGGTCGTCGGCTCCTTGCCCTTCGGCACGTTGGCGTTGATCTTGCCCTGATTGATGTACGGCCCATAACGGCCTGACAGCACTTTGATCGGTCCGCCACCCTCGGGAGGTTCGCCGAGTTCCTTGAGCACGGTCGGTCCGGCGCGCTGGAAGCGGCCCTTAGCGCCAGCGGCCTTCTCGGCCAGGATCGTCACCGCGCGGTTGATGCCGACCGAGAACACCTCATCGATGGATTCGAGGTTGGCGTACTTGCCATCATGCAGGATGAACGGCCCATAGCGGCCGAGACCCGCAACGATCGGCGTCTGCGTCTCGGGATGAATGCCGACCTCACGCGGCAGGCTCAGCAGCTGCAGCGCCTTCTCGAGATCGACCGAGGCCGCATCGACGCCCTTCGGGATCGAGCTGCGCTTCGGCTTGTCCTTCTTATCCGTGCCCTGTTCGCCGAGCTGCACGTACGTACCGAAACGGCCCGTGCGCAGTGTCACCGCGAGGCCCGTATCCGGATCGTAGCCTAGCAGCTTGCCGTCGGGGTTCGTCGCTTCCTCGCCATTGTTGTTCGTGTTGGCGAGTTGGCGCGTGAAGCGGCACTCGGGATAGTTCGAGCAGCCGATAAAGGGGCCAAACCTGCTGGTCTTCAGCGAGAGACGACCCTCGCCGCAGTTTGGGCAGGCGCGCGGATCGGACCCATCGCCCTTGTCGGGGAAGATGTGCGGCCCCAGCAACTCATTCAGCGCTTCGAGCACATCGCTGACGCGCAGCTCCTTGGTCTCGTCGACCGCGCCAGTGAATTCCTTCCAGAAGTCGCGCAGGACTTCCTTCCAGTCGAGCTGGTGATCCGAGATCAGGTCGAGCTTCTCTTCGAGGCCGGCCGTGAAGTCATACTCCACATAGCGCTTGAAGAAGGCTTCGAGGAACGCCGTGACGAGGCGTCCTTTGTCGTCGGGGATCAGGCGCTTCCGGTCGATCTTCACATAGCCGCGATCCTCGAGCACCGCGAGCGTCGAGGCGTAGGTGGACGGCCGGCCGATGCCGAGCTCTTCCATCTTCTTGACGAGCGTGGCTTCCGTGTAGCGTGGCGGCGGCTCGGTGAAGTGCTGCTTGGCGTCGACGCCGCGATCCTTGAGGTGATCGCCGTCGCTGAGCGCCGGCAGGCGGCGGCTCTCCTCGTCCTCTTCGTCGCGGCCTTCCTCATAGAGCTTGAGAAAACCGTCGAAGAGCACGACCGTGCCCGTCGCGCGTAGCCCATAGGCTTTACCGTCGCGGCCCTTGACCTCGATCTCTGCGGTCGTCTGCTCCAATTCGGCAGACGCCATCTGGCTCGCGACTGCGCGCTTCCAGATCAGCTCATAAAGACGCGCCTGATCGCGCTCGATGTGCTTCGCGACATGCTCGGGGCGGCGCGATACGTCCGTCGGGCGGACGGCTTCATGCGCCTCCTGGGCATTCTTGGCCTTGGTTTTGTACTCGCGAATGAAGGGCGCGACATAGCGCTTGCCGAGCGTGTCTTCGATCGAGCGGCGGAGCGGGCCGATAGCCTCGGGAATGATCTGGACGCCGTCCGTTCGCATATAAGTAATGAGACCGACGGTCTCACCGCCGATGTCGACGCCTTCATACAGACGCTGGGCGACGTTCATGGTCTGCTTGGCGGAGAAGCCGAGTTTGCGCGAGGCTTCCTGCTGCAGCGTCGAGGTCGTGAAGGGCGGTGCCGGATTGCGCCGCGTCGCCTTCTTGTCGACGGAGGTAATGACGAAGTCGCCGTTCTCTATGGCCGCCTTGATCGCATTCGCGGAGGCGCCGTCCTTGATGTCGAGCTTCTTGAGCGTCGTGCCTGCGATGGCCGTCAGGCGCGTACGTACTTCCTCGCCCTTCTGCGTCGCGAGCAGGGCCTCGATGGTCCAGTATTCGTCGGTCTTGAAGGCCTCGATCTCGCGCTCGCGTTCGCAGACCAGACGCAGCGCGACCGACTGCACGCGGCCGGCGGAGCGCGAGCCCGGGAGCTTGCGCCAGAGCACAGGGGACAGCGTGAAGCCGACGAGATAGTCGAGCGCGCGACGCGCCAGATACGCTTCCACCAGCGGCGCATCGATAGCGCGCGGTGCCTTCATGGCATCGAGCACGGATTGTTTGGTGACCGCGTTGAAGGTCACGCGTTCAACGGGAATGCCCTTGAGAGCCTTCTTCTCCTCCAGCACCTTTAGAATGTGCCAGGAGATGGCCTCACCCTCACGATCGGGGTCGGTGGCCAGAATGAGTTTGTCGGCGCCTTTGACGGCGGCGGTGATCTCACGCACCACTTTCTGGGCGCGGCCGTCCACGTCCCAGTGCATCTCGAAGTCCTTGTCCGGCTCGACGGAGCCGTCCTTGGACGGGAGATCACGGATGTGACCGTAGCTCGCGATAACCTTGAATTTCGACCCAAGGTACTTGTTGATCGCCTTGGCCTTGGCTGCCGACTCGACAATGACGATGTTCATTGGTTTCCAATGCCGTTCTCGGCGCCCGACGGGCCGCATTGCGGTCCCCACACACGCAGCCGACCGGAGGTCAGTGATTGCGCGAGAACATGGGTTATGGCGCGGGGACTGTCAAACCATCTGGGCGCTCGTATTTGCCAGCCTCTCTAGTTTAGTTCGCATTATCAATCAATTAATGGGGGCAATGCTGCCGACGCCGGGGGCGGCCGCGCGATGTGGAGAAGTCATGTGGCCGGCATTGTTATGCAACCAATGATTGTGTAATCTACTCGAAGCAACCATATTTAAGACGTTGCCGAGAGGAGGAATTGCCCTGCCATGAGCATCTCATCACACGTCAGTAAGCGCAGCGCAGAAGAGGATGAGTTCGAGGCTGTCGATAAGCTCTCCCGCTCCGATCAGCTCGAATATCTGGCTGATCTCACGCTGGAACTGAAGGAACTGGCGGACAATCTCGGTTGCGCCACGCTTGCCGGCGTTCTCGTCGTTGCGTACCGCGAGGCCATCATCCAGGCTCAGCGTCGATGAAATCCGGCCATGGGGCCAGCAATAGGTCCCGCATTAGGTCCCGCATTCAGAAAACGGTCTTTAGAGCGATGAGCTGAGCGCCCTGATGCTCGATGCGTCCGGCGAGCGCGAGTTCGATGAGGACGCCCCTCAGCGCTGGAATGGCGAGCCCGGTCGAGCGGGCAAGCGCGTCGAGGAACACAGGCGCTGGGCCAAGCGCCTGGAGCACCACGAGCTGAGCCGCTTCGGACGGCAGTGATGACGGCGGTGTATTCTCCTCGCCCGGAAGAAGCACCGGATCTGCCGATGCAGCCGCCATACCGCGCGGCGTGTGGTCTATCTGAGGCCGGAGAGACTCGAGAACATCCTCGGCCGATGTGACCAAAGTCGCGCCCTGCTTGAGAAGCGCGTTCGTGCCCTCAGCCCGAGGATCGAGCGGATGACCGGGTACGGCGAACACTTCGCGCCCCTGATCAGCGGCGCGGCGCGCGGTAATGAGCGAGCCCGAGCGCAACGCGGCCTGGATGACCACAGTACCCAGCGCCAATCCCGAAACAATGCGATTGCGTCGAGGGAAGTCGTTGCCGCGCGCTTTGAACCCGGGAGGAAGCTCGCTGACGAGACAGCCTTCGGCAGCGATATCGGCGTGCAGCTTCTCGTGCTCCGGCGGGTAGATGTGGTCGAGGCCGCCCGCGAGGACCGCAACAGTGCCCGTCTTGAGTGCTGCCTCATGCGCCGCACCATCAATGCCGCGCGCGAGGCCCGAAACGATAATCATGCCGGCGGCGCCGAGTGCTGCTGCAAGGCGGGTGGCCATGGTTCGCCCCGCCGCCGAGGCATTGCGCGCGCCGACGATCGCAATGGCGGGCTTGGCGAAAAGATCCGTGCGCCCCTTTACGTAAAGTAGGGGTGGCGGCACGCCGGCATGCACAAGCACGGCAGGATAGCCGGGCTCGATCGTGAAGAGGGGACGCGCGCCGATCTTGCGCGCATCTTCAAGTTCGGCCTCGGCTTTGTCGCGCGGATAAATCTGCACAGGCTTGCGTCGCCCGCCGCGACGCGCGAGATCAGGGAGTGCCTTCAGCGCCCGTTCGGCGCCACCGCAGTGATTGACCAGTTCACGAAACGTGACCGGTCCGACATTCTCGGTTCGGATAAGGCGCAGGCAGGCAAGCCGCTCTGCGTCACCCAGCTCGGCAATGGGAAGCGGCGCAGCGCGTCCTTGGGCAGATCCTTCAGGCCTTGGCACCAATACGGCTCTCCTGCCCCGCGAGGAGCCGACGGATGTTCTCGCGGTGCTTCCAAAAAATGAGTGCTGAAATGATCGCGACGATCGGGACGATGAGATTGCCGCCGACGACCGTGAAATAGATGAAGACGACAAATGTGCCGACGAGCGACGAGAGCGACGAGTAACGGGTGACGACCGCCACTGCGAGCCACGCAGCGCAGAACACAACCGCTGCCGGCCAGTAGGCGCCGAGGAGCACGCCGATGTATGTCGCGATACCCTTGCCGCCCTTGAAACCGAGCCAGACTGGAAACAGATGCCCGACGACGGCGCCAAGACCTGCCATCCACGGCATGAGCATGGCTGTCAGCAGCCCCTGTGATGCCGGCGTCCCGTCTGCGACGAACCAGGCACCCATCACCGACGCTAACAACACGGCCGCAGTGCCTTTGAGGGCATCGAACAGCAGCGTCAGCGCCGCAATCTTCTTGTTGCCGGTCCTGAGGACATTCGTCGCGCCGATGCTCTTCGAGCCGATCTCGCGCACATCGCCGAGGCCGGCCGCACGCGTGAGAATGAGCCCGAAGGGAATAGAGCCCAGCAGATAGCCGAACGCGAGCGCCGCCAGCGCGGGCAGAAGAAGAGAGGAAGACATCTCGTGCGGGTCCGGTCAGTGAAGGACAGCTCGGGCGAGCGGAGCGGTCACGAACCGTACTGATAGACCATGCGCCCGGCAACCATGGTCTTGAGCACGCGACCCTGGAGCTTCTGCTCGTCGAACGGCGAGTTCTTGGAGCGCGAACGCAACTGCTCGCGATCGACGACCCAGGGCTGGCCGAGATCGAACAGCAGCAGATCGGCCGGCGCGCCCTTTTCGAGGCGACCGCCGGGAAGTCCCAACAGCTTCGCGGGATTGATTGTCATGGCGCGCAGTAGCGGCAGCAGGCCGATCTCATCGGCGTGATAGAGACGAAGTGCGGCCGCCAGCAGCGTTTCGAGACCGATCGCACCGTCGGCAGCTTCTGCAAATGGGCGCCGCTTGACGTCGGCATCCTGCGGGTCGTGGCTCGACACGATGACGTCGATGTCTCCGGCGGCGAGTGCGCGCACCATCGCACTGCGATCTTCCTCGGAGCGCAGCGGCGGGCGCACCTTGAAGAACGTGCGATACGAGCCGATGTCGTTCTCGTTGAGCGTGAGGTGATTGATCGAGACGCCGCAGCTTACGGGAAGCCCGCGTGACTTGGCGCCCCGCACGATCGCCAGGCTGTCCGCGCACGAGATGGTCGAAGCATGGTAGCGACCGCCCGTCATCCCGACGAGTCGCACGTCCCGCTCGACGACGAGAGCTTCCGCGGCCTTGTTCACACCTTTGAGGCCGAGACGGGTCGAGACCTCGCTCGAGTTCATGGCCCCGCCTTCCGTGAGGTAGGGATCCTCGGTGTGGTGCATGATGAGGGCACCGAAGTCCTTCGAATAGTTCAGCGCATTGCGCATGACGCTCGTATTCGCGATCGAGGACTTGCCATTCGAGAAGGCGACGGCGCCGGCACGCTGCAGGAGGCCGACCTCGGCAAGCTCCTGGCCCTTGAGGCCCTTGGTCAGCGCCGCGATGATATGGACATGGACCACGGCCCGCTCGCGCGCGCGCCGCTGGACGTAGTCGACGAGCGCCACCTGATCGATGACCGGCTCGGTATCCGGCATGCAAACGATGGTCGTGACGCCGCCCGCGGCCGCCGCAAAGCTCGCGGTCTTCAGCGTTTCGCGGTGCTCCTGGCCGGGATCGCCCGTATAGACCTGCGCGTCGATGAGGCCGGGGCAGAGAATGTGCCCATTGCAGTCGACGACCGCCGCGCCGGCCGGTGCATTGCGGCGCAGATGTCCACCGACGTCCGCGATCACGCCATCTGCAACCAGCAGTCCGCCCGGTTCGTCGCGTCCCGACGCCGGGTCGATGATGCGTGCATTGATGAAGACGGTGCTGGTCGCGGCATCCGCACCTGCTTTTGCAGCATCCCTGCCAGCTGGTGGCCTCACGCTCTCGCCCTCGCTTTAGTTTCGCTTCGATCCGGTGCGCTCGATGGGCGCGACACGTCAATGATTCGGCAGATGGCGCGCCAGGGCTTCCAGCACGGCCATGCGGACGGCAACACCCATCTCGACCTGCTCGCGGATCACGCTGCGCGAATGATCCGCAATGGTCGAGGCGATCTCGACACCGCGATTCATCGGGCCTGGATGCATGATGAGCGCATCGGGCTTCGCGCAGTCGAGCTTTTCCTGGTCGAGGCCGAAGAAGTGGTAGTACTCGCGCGATGTGGGGACGTAGTTCCCCTCCATGCGCTCGCGCTGAAGACGCAGCATCATCACGATGTCGCAGTCCTCGAGGCCCTTCCACATATCCGTGTAGACCTCGGCGCCGAGGCGGTTGATGCCGGGCGGCAGCAGCGTCGAAGGCGCGATGAGCCGCACGCGGGCGCCCATGGCGTTCAGCACATGGATGTTCGAGCGTGCGACGCGCGAATGGAGGATGTCGCCGCAGATGGCGACCGTCAGGCCTGCGATCCGCCCCTTGGCGCGGCGGATGGTGAGCGCATCGAGGAGCGCCTGTATGGGATGCTCGTGTGCGCCGTCGCCGGCGTTGATGACCGAGCAGTCCACCTTCTGCGCGAGCAACTCGACGGCGCCCGCCGCATGATGGCGCACGACCAGCAGGTCGGGGCGCATGGCGTTGAGGGTCATCGCTGTATCGATCAGCGATTCGCCCTTCTGCACCGAGGACGTGGCGACGTGCATGTTCATCACGTCGGCGCCGAGGCGCTTGCCCGCCAGCTCGAACGATGCCTGCGTCCGCGTTGAAACCTCGAAGAACAGGTTGATGAGCGTGCGTCCGCGCAGGACGTCGCGCTTCTTGTTAACCTGTCTGCTGGTTTCGGCGGCTCGGTCGGCGAGATCGAGGAGCGAATTGATCTCTTGAGCGCTCAAACCCTCGCAAGTGAGGAGGTGGCGCCCGGGGAAGTAGAATGACGCGTGTGCCTGTGTGTTCATTAAAGCCGGTCTCTTACGCCCCTCCCTGTTGCAGCGCAAGGGGGAGGGCGCGACACGTTTGCGAGAGCCGTGGACAGGCGGGCGTCGAGGCGTAGAATAAGAATGATTTCGGCCGCTTCGATGCCGGCGGGCCACACAGGATGTGTCTCGCAGGGCCCTACAACCACCCGGGAGCCAAATTCATGAAGCCGTTGAAGCTGGAGCGCGCCGAGGCGCCGCGGCCTGCGGTCGGTGGATCTCATTCCGCGCCCGCCGCGCCGGGGGCTTACCCGGCCGTTCGGATGCGCCGCAATCGCAAAGCAGGCTGGTCGCGCCGGTTGGTCGCCGAGAATGTACTCACCACGGCCGATCTCATCTGGCCCATATTTCTCATGGACACGCGAGACGATCGCACGCCCGTGGCCCACATGCCGGGGGTGGATCGCCTGAACATCGCCGAGGCCCAGCGTGCCGCCGAGCAGGCCGCCAAGCTCGGCATTCCGGCCGTGGCGCCCTTCCCCTACGTCGACCGGGCCTTGCGTGATCCGCGCGGCAGCGAGGCCGAGAAGGCTACCAATCTCATGTGCCGCGCCGTTCGCGCCATCAAGGACGCCGTCCCTGAGATCGGTGTGATCACCGATGTGGCGCTCGATCCCTACACGAGCCACGGCCATGACGGTGTGCTCGATGATCGCGGCGTCATTCTGAACGACGATACGGTCGGCATTCTCTGCCGCCAGGCACTTGCGCTCGCCGATGCGGGCGTGGACTGCGTCGCGCCCTCGGACATGATGGACGGCCGCATTGGCGCGATCCGCTCCGCTCTCGACGCGCATGGGCACGACGAGGTTCAGATCCTCTCGTATGCTGCCAAGTACGCGTCGGGCTTCTACGGTCCGTTCCGCGATGCCATCGGCACGAACGCGACGCTCGTCGGCGACAAGCGCACCTATCAGATGGATCCGGCCAACTCGGACGAGGCCATCCGCGAAGTGAGCCTCGACATTGCCGAGGGTGCCGACATGGTCATGGTCAAGCCGGGCATGCCGTACCTCGATATCGTCGGGCGCGTGAAGGATACGTTCGGCGTGCCGACCTATGCCTATCAAGTGTCCGGCGAGTACGCGATGCTCAAGGCCGCGGCGCTCAATGGCTGGCTCGATGGCGACCGCGTGATGATGGAGGCACTGCTCGCTTTCAAGCGCGCCGGCGCCGACGGCATCCTCACGTATTTCGCGCCGGAAGCGGCCAAGGCACTCGCCGCGCGGTGACATTGCCGGGTGCCGGTCCTATACAGGCAGGCACCATTGCCGTTGCGGCCAAAAAGCAAGCGCGGAAAGCGCTCGTCGAACTGCGAGGAAGCCCCTGATGTCCGAGCCCCTGTCTCCCGGCACTGCCGATGTCGCGACCGCGCTTGCTATTCTCCGTCAGCGTTTCGGCGAGCGCTTCCAGGCCGGCGAGGCTGTGCGCCGCCAGCATGGTCATACGCTCACCTGGCTGCCGAACCAGCCGCCCGACGCAGTCGTCTGGCCGGACAACACGGAGGAAGTGCAGGAAGTCGTGCGGATAGCGGCCACGCATCGGCTGCCGATCATTCCGTTCGGTGCAGGCACGTCGCTCGAAGGGCATCTCAACGCACCACGCGGCGGCGTCTCGCTCGACTTCTCGCGCATGAACCGCATTCTCACGGTGAACGACCGCGATCTCGATGCCACCGTCGAGGCTGGCGTCTCACGCAAGCAGCTCAACGATCATCTGCGCGACATGGGGCTTTTCTTTCCGGTCGATCCGGGCGCCGAGGAGGCGACGATCGGCGGCATGAGCGCGACGCGCGCGTCCGGCACCACTGCGGTGCGCTACGGCACCATGCGCGAGAACGTGCTCAACGTGACGGCGGTCATGGCGGACGGGTCCGTCATCCGCACGGCGCGTCGTGCGCGCAAGACCTCCGCTGGCTATGACCTCACGAAGCTGCTCGTCGGCTCGGAAGGCACGCTCGGCATCATGACCGAGGTTACCGTCAAGCTCTATGGCATCCCCGAGAGCATCCTCTCGGCCGTCTGCCCCTTCGAGACCGTCGAAGGTGCGTGCAACTCCGTCATCATGGCCATTCAGCTCGGCCTCGGCCTCGCGCGCATGGAATTCATCGACGAAGCCAACGTGCGTGTCCTCAATGAGCAGGCCAAGCTGAACCTGCCCGTGAAGCCCATGCTCTTTCTCGAATTCCACGGCACAGAAGCCGCCACGCGCGACCAGGTGCGCATCTTCGAGGAGATCGCGCGCGGCGAAGGCGCAATCGGCTTCGATTGGGCCGAGAAAGAAGAGGACCGCCGCCGCCTCTGGAAAGCGCGCCACGAGAGCTATTGGTCCGTGAAGACGGCGCATCCTGGCCGCGAAGCCATTGCGACAGACGTGTGCGTGCCCATCTCGCGGCTCGCGGAATGCCTTGCCGAGACCATGGAGGACATTCGCGCTTCGGGGCTCAGTGCGCCGATCGTTGGCCATGTCGGCGATGGCAACTTCCACACCATGCCCATGGTCGACATGTCCAATCCCAAGGAGATCGCCGCCGCCGAGCTGTTGATCGAGAAGATGGCCAAGCGTGCTATCGCCATGGAGGGTACCTGCACGGGCGAGCACGGCGTCGGCCAGGGCAAGGTGAAATACATGAAGGCCGAGCACGGCCCGGCACTCGCGACCATGCGCGCCATCAAGCAGGCCCTCGATCCCGAGAACATCTTAAATCCGGGGAAGATTTTGCCGGCTGGTTGAGGAGAGCGTCGCGCTTGCA
>JAEYPL010000015.1 GCA_023410905.1 Pseudomonadota bacterium | reverse complement strand
CGGTGAATTCATCAGAGGCTCATCACGCCAACGTCCGGCCTGCGTTTTTGAACGCGCCGGACGCCGCGGAGAGCCTCTGTAAGTACGTCTTCTTAGACGCGGCGGCGCTTGCGGGGCCGGCAGCCGTTGTGTGGGATCGGCGTCACGTCGCGGATCGACGTGATCTGGAAGCCCACAGCCTGCAGCGCGCGGAGCGCCGACTCGCGACCCGAGCCCGGGCCCGAAACCTCGACGTCGAGATGCTTCATGCCATGCTCGACGGCCTTCTTGCCGGCATCTTCGGCAGCCATCTGCGCGGCATAGGGCGTCGACTTGCGCGAGCCCTTGAAGCCCATCATGCCCGACGACGACCAGGCGATCGTGTTGCCCTGCGCGTCGGTGATGGTGATCATGGTGTTGTTGAAGCTCGCGTTCACGTGCGCGACGCCGGACGCGATGTTCTTCTTCTCGCGGCGCCGGACCTTACCCCGCTGCTGCTCTTTGGCCATGTAGCTCTGCTCTCCGATGCCCCGCTCCGTGGCGTGGGCGTGTTGGGTAGTGATCGGACCGCAGTAAGCGGCCCAGTATTCTGCCGCTGATTACTTCTTCGCCTGCTTCTTGCCGGCGATCGCCTTGGCCGGGCCCTTGCGGGTGCGGGCGTTGGTGTGCGTGCGCTGGCCGTTGACCGGCAGGCCGCGGCGATGGCGCAGGCCGCGATAGCAGCCGAGGTCCATGAGCCGCTTGATGTTCATCGCCACTTCGCGCCGGAGGTCGCCTTCGACCATGTAGTCGCGGTCGATCGCCTCGCGGATCTGCAGCACTTCCGCGTCCGTCAGCTCGCTGACGCGGCGCTCCAAGGGGAGGCCGACGCGCTCACAGATGTCCTTGGCGAACTTGGGGCCGATGCCATGGATGTACTGGAGCGCGATCTCGACGCGCTTCTGGGTCGGGATGTTGACGCCTGCGATACGGGCCACGTGCTTCTCCTAGAATTCTCGAAACGTGTGTTCGGTCAGGGTGTTAGCCCGCCGAGTTGATGGATTGGCTTGCCGGGTGCCGAAACCGCGAAATGCCGACGCGGCCCGCCTCGAAGGCAGGGGCCGAACCGGCTTCAGCGTCGCGAAAGTGGGCTCTTCTAGCCCAAGCTCCGCGAAGCGTCAATCGCGACATCATAACCATGATCAGCGCCGGTTCTCAGGACTTGGCTTCGCCTTCGCCCTCGGCGGGGGCCTCGTTGGCAGTCGCCTCGGTGATGAGCGCCCGGGCCTGACCGGCCCAGTCCTGCTTCTCGATCTGGCCCTCGAGCTTCAGCGCCTCATCGATGTTGCCGCTGTCCTCATCGGACAGATTGGCGAGCTGGTCGTACTTGATGAGGTTGAGCTGGGCGAGGCGGGAGGCGAGCTCGGGCGTGATGCCCTTGATCTTCGTGAGATCGTCGGCTGCGCCCTTCTGCTTCTTGAAGCCCTTCCAGGCCGCATTGAGCTTCTTGGCGCGGGCGTCGGTGCGCTCGACGATGCGGGCGGCACGGCCACGCAGGCCACGCAGATAATAGAGCTTCGCGCGCCGGACGCGGCCGCGGCGGAGCACGGTGATCTCGGCGATGAACGGCGAATAGATCGGGAAGACGCGCTCGACGCCCTCGCCGTAGGAAATCTTGCGAACTGTGAAGTTCTCGTTCAGGCATTCGCCCGAGCGGGCAATCACGATACCCTCGTAGGCCTGCAGGCGCTGGGTCGTGCCCTCGATGACCTTCACCATGACCTTGACGGTGTCGCCCGCCTGGAAGTCCGGCACCGCGCGCTTTGCGGAAATGGCGCGGATCTGCTCTTTCTCGAGCTCTGCGATGATGTTCATTGTTGTTTTCCGTTCTGGCAGCCACAGCAGAGGAGCAGCTTGAAGCCATCCGATCGCCGGATGCTCAGCGCTCATGCAACCCACTTTGTGGGGAAAGATTGGTGGGCGTCATACAGGAAACATTTGACGTTGTCGATGCCCCGATTGCGGCAAAAAGCCCGGCTTTACCTTGCGCGGAACGCCGCGAGGCCCTAACTCGGGCCGCATGAGCCCTCGCGGACGTGCCGGGGCTGGCCGAGGACCACGTCAATGCCTACCATCGCCATCGTCGGCCGGCCGAACGTCGGCAAGTCGACGCTGTTCAACCGCCTGACCGGGCGACGGACGGCGCTGGTCTCGGATATGCCGGGCCTGACGCGCGACCGGCGCGAGGGCGAGGCGGATATCGGCGGTCACATCCTGCAGGTCGTCGATACGGCCGGTCTCGAGGAGGCCGATCGGGGCAGCATCGCCGATCGTATGCGGGGCCAGTCCGAGTCTGCCATCAAGGAGGCGGACGCCGTCGCCTTCGTCTTCGATGCGCGCGCGGGCGTGACGCCTACGGATAAAGCCTTCGCCAAAATCGTGCGCGCTTCCGGCCGTCCGGTCGTACTCGTTGCCAACAAGTGCGAAGGCAAGGCCGGCACCGACGGCTTTTATGAAGCCTATGGGCTCGGTCTTGGCGAGCCCGTCGCCATTTCGGCCGAGCATGGAGAAGGTCTCGCGGAGCTCGAAAGCGAGCTGTTGGCGGCGATCGGTCTCAAACCCATCGTGAAGGCGCGCAGGCGCCGCCGCGGCGAAGAACCGGAGCCCGAGCCGGAAGCAGAACCGCTGGAGGAATCCGAGGCCGAGACGGAGGACCCCGGCAAACCCATTCGCGTCGCCATTGTGGGTCGTCCGAATGCAGGAAAATCGACGCTGGTGAATGCTATCCTCGGCGAGGAGCGCATGATCACAGGGCCCGAGCCTGGCCTGACGCGCGATTCCATTTCGAGCGACATCACCTGGCAGGGCCGCGCGCTGAAGCTGTTCGACACCGCCGGCCTGCGCCGCAAGGCCCGCATCGACGAACTTGCGGAAAAACTGTCCGCCAGCGATGCCGTGCGCGCCATCAAATTTGCAGAGGTGGTGGTGCTGCTCATTGATGCCGAGCGCCCCTTCGAGCAGCAGGATCTCACCATCGGCAACATGATCCTCGAGGAGGGCCGCGCGCTCGTCATTGCGATCAACAAGTGGGACCTCGTCGAGGACAAGCAGGCGACGCTGAAGGATCTGAAGGAGACGGCCGCTGAAAAATTCGCCGAAGCCGCGGGCGTCAGCGTGGTGACGATCTCCGCCGCCTCGGGCCGCAACATCGACAAGCTCATGAAGGCCATTCTCGACGCGCACGCCATCTGGTCGCGCCGCATCTCGACAGCCGACATCAACCGCTGGCTCCAGGTCGCAGTCTCACGTCATTCGCCGCCTCAATCCAAGGGCCGGCGCATCCGCATTCGGTACATGACGCAGCCCTCGGCCCGGCCGCCGACATTCATAGCCTTCTGCTCGCAGCCGGGCGGCATTCCGGAGTCGTATCTGCGCTATCTGACGAACAGCCTGCGCGAAGCGTTCGGTATGCCCGGGACGCCCATCCGCATTAACCTTCGCAAGGGCGCCAACCCGTACGCTGATAAATAGCATTGCTCAGCATTTATGCCGTAATGGCAGGACTTTTTCGCCGCAAAATACATGCTTCCGACCACAGACTGCCGTAGTCCGGAGGACTAGACTTCGCTTACCCCGGCGCGGTCCGGGACAGACATGGCGAGGGCGGGCCGTCCGTCCAATCCGGTGGCAGGAGTTCATCATGGGCATCTTCGATACGATCAAGAATGCAATTTTCGGCGCGTCGGACAGCGTGATCTCCGCGCCGACAGCGGGCGCATCGGCAGCAGGCGGCGCGGCACCCGCCGGAACGCCCGGTGCAGCACCGAAAGGAGCTGCTTCTGCGGTCGACGTTGCCGCCAACCTCGATGCGCTCGCCAAGGCATCGAAGGAGAAGTTCGACTGGCGCAAGTCGATCGTCGATCTCATGAAGATCTTGAATCTCGACAGCAGTCTCGGAGCGCGCAAGGAGCTGGCGAAGGAACTCGGCTACACCGGCAACATGAACGACAGCGCGGCGATGAATACGTGGCTGCACAAGCAGGTCATGACAAAGCTCGCGGCGAACGGCGGCAAGGTTCCCGACGAATTGAAATAGCTGCGCGTACCGCAAACTCGAACGGCGGACCGTGCATGGCACGATCCGCCGTTCGTCGTTCAGCGTCGAATGATTTATTTACCGACGGCGTCGGTCACGCACTTCTTGGCGTAGCTGTTCTTTGCCGCGCCCGCGAGCTTCTTCTCGCTCGCCGACTTATCGCAGCTTGCCGACGCATCCTTCTCGCACTTGGTCATGAAGGAGTTGAGCGCCGCGCCGGCGAGCTTCTTCGCCGTTGCCTGCGCCTTGCACGATCCGGCGGGGGCTTGCGCGTAGGCAGCCGGCGCCGATCCGATCAGTAGAGCCGCTATCGCAATCGCACTTGTGTACTTCATCGTTCGCTCCTGAAGCCTGTACGACGGGGATGGCGGCGTAGGCCCAATCGGCAGTCCTAGAAAGCCGATACTTTGGCGAAACTCTTTGTCCAGTGCGGCGAGGATGCGCTTGCCGATCACGCTTAGCGCCGTTCAACTGGCCCGCCACGGCTCGATCATGACCTTGATCTGGGACTGCGGCTTCGCGAGTTCGTCGAATGCGGCCGCAACGCCATCGAGTCCCACGCGCGACGTGATGAGCGCGCTGCCATCGACATCGCCATCCGCGAGCAGCTTCAGCGCGACCTCGAATTCCGCCGCCGTATAGGCGAACACGTACTGCAGGTTCAGCTCCTTGAAGATCGCGATCAGCGGCTCTTGGCTGTCCGTCTCCATGGACACGCCGACGACGATCACGCGCGCATCCTGCGCCGCGCCCTGGAAGATGTTCTGGATCATGCCCGGCACGCCGACGCACTCGAAAACGACCTGCGGCCGCACCGTCGCCGGTCCCGTCACGGCGGAGGGTGGCAGCTTCGCGGCTTCTTCCGGCGTGAGCTTCGCGTGCGCTTCCCAGGTCTTGTACGGCGACTCCTTCGCCGGATCGACGACGACATCGGCGCCCATGATCGCTGCGATCTCGCGACGCTTCGGCGAGAAATCCGAGGCGATGATCGGCCCGAGCTTCACCGTCTTGCGCGCGAGGCGCAGCGCCGCGATCACCGCGAGCCCGACCGGCCCGCAACCGATGACGAGCGGCACTTCACCATCCTGCAGACGCGCCTTCGCGACCGCATGAACGCCGACCGCCAGAGGCTCGCTCAAAGCGGCGTGCTCAGGCGCGAGCCCATTCGGAACTTCGAGCAGGAACCGCTCACCGAGCAGCATCCGCTCCGCATAGCCGCCGACATTACGGTCCGAATAGCCGACACCTTCGACGCGGCCATCGACGATCGTGCGCGGCACGGACGTGACGCGTGCGCCCGGCTTGAAACGCCCTTCGGTACCGGGCCCGTTCTCGATCACCTCCGCGCAGAACTCGTGCCCGAAGACGATGTCCTTCGACAGATCCATGCTCTTGCGCCAGGGCACATGCGCCAGCGACTTGTTCATGAGGTCGGCGTACAGCCGCGCGTGCAGGTCAGAGCCGCAGATGCCGCACGCCAGTGTCTTCACGAGCACCTGGCCAGCGCCCGGCTTCGGATCGGGCAGCGTATCGACGACGATATTTCCCTTCCGCAGGATCGCGGCACGCATGGCGTTTTCTCCTCAGGCTGCTGCTTGTTGAGGAGCAGTCTAGACGAGCCCGCGCAGTCGCAGAACGCCAAACGGCGGATAGCGCCCTGCGCCACCCGCCGTCTGATGACTTCAGTGCCTCCGAGATCCGCTACTTGAACGTCCGGATATCGACGAAGCGGCCCGCGATCGCCGCCGCAGCCGCCATCGCCGGCGAGACGAGATGCGTGCGGCCGAGACGACCCTGCCGGCCCTCGAAATTGCGGTTCGAGGTCGAAGCGCAGCGCTCGCGCGGGCTGAGCTGGTCCGGATTCATGCCGAGGCACATGGAGCAGCCTGCTTCGCGCCAGTCGAAACCGGCGTCCATGAAGATCTTGGCAAGACCCTCGGCCTCGGCCTGCTCCTTCACGAGGCCCGAGCCCGGCACGATCATCGCGCTCACATTCGGGCTGATCTTGCGGCCCTGGATGACGGCTGCCGCGGCGCGCAGATCCTCGATGCGCCCGTTCGTGCACGAGCCAATGAACACGCGGTCGATGGTGATGTCGGTGATCTTCTCACCGCCCTTGAG
The DNA here is from genome assembly GCA_023410905.1 of Pseudomonadota bacterium. Lineage (GTDB taxonomy): Bacteria > Pseudomonadota > Alphaproteobacteria > Rhizobiales > Hyphomicrobiaceae. The sequence goes on along the minus strand of JAEYPL010000015.1, from coordinate 2,478 downwards.
GCCCATGTAGTCGAGCGCCCGCTGGATCGACGCGCGCTTCTGCTCGTTTGCGGCTTCCTCCGGTGTCGGCACGCGGCCGCTGACCGAAATCACGTCTTCCGGGCTCGTGCCCCAGGTCACGACGGGCGGCAGGTTCGCAGCGTCGAGCGTCAGCACCTTGTCGAAGTGCGCGCCCTCGTCAGTGCGCAGCGTCTCCCAGTAGCGCACGGCCATGTCCCAGGCTTGGCCCTTCGGCGACTTCGGACGGCCCTTGAGATATTCGAACGTGGTCTCGTCGGGCGCCACCATGCCCGCACGCGCGCCGCCCTCGATGGACATATTGCAGACCGTCATGCGGCCTTCCATCGTGAGCCCACGAATGGCTTCGCCGCAGTATTCGATGACATGCCCGGTACCGCCCGCGGTACCCGTCTCGCCGATGATCGAGAGCGTGATGTCCTTCGCGGTCACGCCTTCGGGCAGCTTGCCCTTGACCTCGACCTTCATGTTCTTCATGCGCCGCTGCAGCAGCGTCTGCGTGGCGAGCACATGCTCGACCTCGCTGGTGCCGATGCCGTGCGCCAGCGCGCCGAACGCGCCATGCGTCGAGGTATGGCTGTCACCGCACACGATGGTCGTGCCGGGCAGCGTGAAGCCCTGCTCCGGTCCGATGACGTGCACGATGCCCTGGCGCACGTCGAGCTCGTCGAAATACTCGATGCCGAAGTCCTTGGCGTTCCGGGCGAGTGCTTCGACCTGGATGCGCGACTCCTCCTCCTTGATGCCGGCGCGGCGATCGGAGGTCGGCACGTTATGATCGACGACGGCGAGCGTCTTGTCCGGCGCGCGCACCTTGCGCCCTGCCAGCGCCAGCCCCTCGAAGGCCTGCGGCGACGTCACCTCGTGTACGAGATGGCGGTCGATATAAAGCACGCACGTCCCGTCGGGCTGCTGATCGACGATGTGATCGTCGAAGATCTTGTCGTAGAGCGTCTTCGGGGCGGTCGGGCTGGCCATGGGGTCGGGTTCTCTCTCCTGACGGCAAGGCCGCTCCGCCGGAAGCCGGCAGAGGGCTTTGAATGCTTCTCATATGCTCTAATGGACCTCGACTTCAAGCCTGTGGCGAGGCCACTGCTGGATGGCTGCTTTGCGGCGACGGATAAATACCGCACCGCAGCATTCGAACGGTCGTTCCCCTACCGTTGCCAAGCCCTATTGCCGCGCCTAGTTTGACGGCTCATTGCACGGAGCATACGCGGCCCTCATGCCGATTCAGCGCCCCCTTCCCTGGGAGAAGAGCTATCCGCCGGGTGTCGCCTGGGACGCCCCCATCGAGGTCGGCACGCTTCCTGCCCTGCTCGCCCGCGCCGTGGCGCAATGGGACGGCAAGCCCGCCTTCGAATACCGCGAGCAGAAAATCAGCTACGCTGATTTCGGCCGCCGCGTTCAGGCGTTTGCCGCCGGGCTCCTGCGCCTCGGCATCGTCAAGGGTGATCGCGTCGCCCTCTACCTGCCGAACTGCCCTGCACAGCCCGTATCGCTTTTTGCCGTCGCGCAGATCGGCGGCATCGTCGTCAACCTCTCGCCGCTCGATGCTGAGCGCGAATTGGCCCACAAGCTCAAGGACTCGGGCGCCCGCACGCTCATCACGACGAACATCGGCCCCATGGCGGGCGTGGGCGTGAAGCTCAAGGCCGCCGGCCATGTCGATCGCGTCATCGTCGCCGATGATGCCGTATGGGGACCGTCGCCCGTCACGGCTCCGATGCCGCCCGAAGGCATCGAACTTTTCGACGATATCGCTTCCGCGCCGCTGCCGGCTGCATGGCCCGAGGTCGTCCCGGACGACATCGCGCTCCTCCAGTACACCGGCGGCACCACGGGCCTGCCCAAGGGCGCGATCCTGAGCCATGCGAACCTGACGTCCGCCGTAGAGATCGGCAAGGCGTGGTCCATGCCCCAGTCGTCGCTCAAGCCGGGCGAGGGCCGCATTATCTGCGTGCTCCCGCTCTTTCATATGTATGCGATCACGGCCTGCCTCACGCGCGGTCTCGATCAGGGCAACGAGATCCTCCTGCGCCTGCGCTTCGACGTCGAACAGACGCTGCGCGACATCACCGAGAAAAAGGCGACCACCTTCTCCGGCGTGCCGACCATGTGGATCGCCGTCGCCAACCATCCGGGCGTCGAGAAGCTCGATTTCTCCTCGTTGCGGGGCGTGCATTCCGGCGGTGCGGCCGTGCCCATCGAGATCGAGAACCGCATCAAGCGCATTACCGGCCTCCAGCTCGGCGGCGGCTGGGGCATGACGGAGACGTCGCCCGCCGGCGCCAACATCCCGTCGCACCGTCCCGATCTGCGCGGCAGCATCGGCCTGCCGCTTCCCGGCATCCTCATGGATGTCGTCGCACTCGACGATCCGCGTCGCATTCTCCCGCCCGGCGAGATTGGCGAGATCCGCATCAAAGGGCCGAACGTCACGCGCGGCTACTGGAACCG
>JAEYPL010000013.1 GCA_023410905.1 Pseudomonadota bacterium | reverse complement strand
GGGGCCGCGCCCCCCCCCCCCCGCCCCTTGGGGGGGGGCGCGGCCGCGGCCGCGCGCTCCGCTCGGGGGACACCCCCGAACCCCCGTCTTTTGTAGACTTTAAATGCCCGGTGGCGGCGTTGGTGCTGGAGCTTCGGGCTGCGGTGGGGGTGGCGTGCTGCGACGCCCGAAGATGCTCGGCAGGATGGCAGAGGCGAAGCGCTGGGCGCCTGAGCAGACTTCGTCCATGCGATTGAGAGCGCTCTCGCCGCGGCGCAGTCGGCGATCAAGGGCGGCCATGGTGCGCGAAAAGCCCGGATCCTCATCGTCGAGCCACGTGCGGAAGACGCTCGCATAGACCGTCGCGAGGCCCGCCGTCCGCGCGACGCCGACAGGGCCGTCCGTGTTGACGCCCGCAGCTGCGAGCATCCAGTGCTGCGCATTCATGACGGCGCGGAGGTGTCCGATATCGGCGAAGCCGCTGCCCGCGATGGATTTCAGCGCCACGCGATAGGGGCCGAGCGCATCGAAGCGGCTCATGATGACTTCGAAGAGCGCATCACGCGTACTCTGGTCGGGTGAACGGCGCGGCGCGCGGCGCAGCATTTCGTCATCGATGAGGCCACTGAAGGCAACCAGCATCTCCGCCTTGCTGTCGAACGACGTCTTGAGGTCGACGAGCGAACGGTCGGCTTTCTCGGCGATATCGGCGAGCGAGATTTCACCCCACGGCCGCTCGGCGGCGAGCGCAAGTGCTGCAGCGAGGATGCGACCTTTGGGTGTGGTCGTGTCGATCATCAGGCACCTCGCAAAATGCACATCCTGCACTAGAGATAGGTCGTTACGCCTCGTGCGCAAGGCGGCGCGGCTACTGCGCCAGCTCGCGCGATCGCTTCGTCGCGGCCGTGACGGCGGCCGTCATCAGCGGCGTGAGGCCATCCTTGGCCATGAGCACCTGCAAGGCCGCGTACGTCGTGCCATTGGGCGACGTGACGTTCTGTCGGAGGGTTTCTGCATCGAGAGGGGATTGGTGCAGCAATTCTCCTGAGCCCGTCACCGTTGCGCGGGCAAGCTGCATGGCAAGCTCGGGCTTGAGACCGACCGCGACACCCGCCGCCGCCAACGCCTCGACCATATGGAAAACGTATGCCGGCCCGGAGCCCGAGACGGCCGTCACGGGATCGATCAAGGCCTCATCGTCCACCCAGGCGACTTCGCCGATCGCGGACAGTAACTCGCTCACGGTCTGCTTGTGCTGCTCGGTGACATGCGGGTTGGCGGCGGCGACCGTGATGCCGCGTCCGACGGCGGCGGGCGTATTCGGGATCGAGCGCACGACGGCAGCGCTTGGCCCCAGGAATTTCTCGAAGCTCGCGATCGTCCGCCCGGCCGCAATGGAGAGAACCACCGTCGAGGGGCCAGCCAGCTTTGCGAGGGGCGCGAACACCTGGTCCATGACCTGCGGCTTAACTGCCATGAGCAGCACGGACGGAGGCTTCGGCAGGCTATCGATGCTCTGGACGGAGCGAATGCCATGCTTGGCCAGCAACTCGGCGGTCGCCAGCGGCGGACCGGGGTCCTGCACGATGATGTCCGCTGGGGCGAGGCCGCGCTGCAGCCAGCCTGCGAGCATGGCGCCGCCCATGTTGCCGGCGCCGGCGAGAACGAGGGGCCCATCGAGGCGTATCATGCCGTTCTTCCCTGCATTTCATGTTGGTGCCGGCGATCATAGTCGACGCGGCCGCCAAGGCGAGCGCTTCCTCAATCGATAAAGCGGGCTGGTGGTGCTGCAACCCAGGCATGGGCCGGGCCGACCGCGGCAATGCGCTGAAGAATGCGCGGGTTTGGCACCTCTACGTGGACCTGCTCGAAGGCGATCACAACGAGTCCGGCTGCCGCGGCCGTCTCGGCCAGCTCATTGGACCGCAGGAGGAAATCAGGGTTGGAGGGGCGGCGCCCGAGCTGCTCATGGCCCCGCGCGAAGGTCTCGTAGATCAGCAGGCCGTCTGGCGCGACCGCGGCGCATATGTCGCCCAGGATCGGCCGCCAGAGATAGTTCGTGACGATCACGGCACCGAACTGCCGGTCAGCCAGCGGGAAAGGCGCGCCAGCTTCCAGGTCAGCCGCGATGGCCTCCACGCCCGGCCGCGCCGCGAGGTCGCCCAGTCGAGAAATGTCCCGATCGATTGCGGTGACCGCGAACCCGTGCTCAAGCGCCAGCCGCACGTGCCGACCCGTCCCGCAGGCGACGTCCAGCACCCTTTCCCGGGCTGGTGCGCCGGAAATGAAATGTGCCACCCAGGGCGAGGGCGGGGCGTCAGCAGGTCGCTCGGGATGGGTTATGGCCATTGTCTCGGGGCGCGCGCGTTCTGAACGGCGTGGAAAGTGGGGCCGGCAGGCCTGTCGGCACCGGCAAACAGATTGTGCCGGAACCGCAATTTCCCATATATGGGCGCATGAGCGCGCCCTCGGCAATCCGCTATGCGAAGATGAACGGCCTCGGCAACGAGATCGTCGTGGTCGATCTGCGCGG
>JAEYPL010000289.1 GCA_023410905.1 Pseudomonadota bacterium | reverse complement strand
CAAGGGCTACGAGGGCTTTGTTCTGACGCCGCGGAATGCGGCTGCCGTTGCTGCGGAGTAGGATGCTCGCCATTCCGGCACAATGAAAACGACCGCTCCGGTACTACCGAAGCGGTCGTCGTCATTTTCAAAAGCGCGTCAGCTACCGGCCGCTGCGTCCTTCGCCGCCACCACCGCGACCGCCGCCGCCGCTACGGCCTTCGCCGCCGCCGCTGCGACCGCCGCCACCGCGGCCAACACTGCGATCGCCGCCGCCGCCACGACTGACGCTGCCGCGATCACCACCACTGCGGCCCCGGCTCATGCCATCACGGCTACCGCCAGACCGACCATCGAAGCTGCGACGGTCCGAGCGCGATCCGCGATCGCTGTCACGGCCGCGACGCTCGCTGCCCCGGTCACGCCCGCGACGCTCGCTGCGGTCGCGTCCGCGATCACCCCGGTCCCAGCCGCGATTGCGGCGGTGCCAGTCTCGATTGTGATAACGCCAGCCGCGCCAGCCGGGACTGCCGCCCCAGCCATACCCGCGCCGCCAGCCATAACCGCACCAGTACCAGCCGGGGCCATTCCAGGCTTCCCAGTAGTAGCACCAGCGACGACCGCCGAAGACGATGATCTGGGTCTTCTGGACCATCGCATCCGGGTCGATAAGATTTTTCGTTCCGATGCCGCCTGTGACGGGGGCAGCTTCAGCACTCGTGAACATTGCGCCGGCAACAAGAAACGCAGTGCCTGCGCCCACACGTCTCCACGACATTGGGTGTCTCCTTCCGCTCTTCGCGATGTGACGACAGTGCCGGACGCAGAATCCCGAAGATGGGAACAAAGGCGTCCCGGCGAGACCGCACTGCGGTACTCGTGTGGCCGGCTCATTGTGAGCCGGCCACATTTGTCGTCTTCGTGCTCAGAAACGTTCAGAGCAGACAAGTGTTCCCGTTACTGTACTGCGGTCACTTCGAGTGTGCCGGCGGCTGTGCGGGCATGGAGGTCGGGGCGGTACATATCCTCGACCGAAGCCGCGGGATGTACGAAGCGGCCGGGCGTGACCGCGCGTACGATGTACGCCACGGTTGCCGATGGCTTTACGCCGCTGCTGCGATCCTCGCCCTGGAAGTAGTCGAAAGCTGCGACGAAGCGATCGTCGCGATACTCGGTGTGCGCTGGTTTGCCAGCAGTCTGCGCCCAGCTAAGGCTCTTCGTCTCGCCACTGTCGACGAGGCGCGGATTCTCGATTTCGAAGCCTGCGGGCAGGCGATCGACGAGCAGCACACGACCGCCCGTGTGCTGGCCCTCCATTTTGAGGACCACGACGATGCGGTCGTTCTGCTTGACGCTCATGTGCGCATTCTCCGCCGTGATGGGTGTGCCATCGAGCGTGTGATAGCTGCGCGAGATCGTAAAGCCCTTGGATGCCGCAGGTTCCGCGGTGAGTGCAGAGCCCGTGACCGAGACGACGGCTGAGACCGGCGCCTCGCCACGGTTGGCAACCACGATGCCGCCGATGCCGAGATCGGATGCCGCGAGGGAACGTGTCAGCTCGCCTCGGAAGGGCGTGCCGTTCACCGTGAGGGTGGTGGATGCAGCCGCATCACTCAAGGCGCGAGCGGCGAGCAGCATCCAGGCCTGTTCCTGCGTCGAGGTATAGGTGCGCGTGGCCTTGGCCCGTTCGATGACGCGCGCGAGCTGGGGGGCCTCACCGACGAGCGTCTTCGTTTCCGAGACGAGCGTCAGCACGGCCGCACCATCACGCAGGCGCGAGCCGTAGTCGCCGCGGCTTTCGTCCTTGCTGTCGTCGCCCATGCGGGTGAGTGCGGCGCGGAAAGCCTTCTCTGCGCGCGGTTTGTCGCCGGTCATGGCGAGCGCTGCGCCGATCTGCGCTTGTGCGAGCGCCGACGAGAAGCGCTCGAGGCGCGTGTCGGCGTAGTAGCGCAGCTCACCCACAGGTGCGCGGCCGTTGCGAGCGAGCACGTAGAGTGCGTAAGCGCGCGCCTCACCACCCTTCTCGAAATCCTGCGCATAGGAGATGAAGTTGGCGAGGCGATCGAGTGCCTGCGTCAACTGCCGCTCGGGCACGGCATAGCCGAGCTCCTTCGCACGCGTCAGGAAGTCGGTGACGTAGCCTGTGAGCCAGAGATCGGGCTCGCCGGGGCCCCAGATGCCGAATGCGCCGGACGAGTCCTGCATTTCGAGAACGCGTGCGACGGCTTTGTCCACGCGCTCCTTGAGCTGGCTTTCCTCGGCAAGGCCGATGCGCTTGGCAACATCATTGACGTAGAGCAGCGGCAAGGCGCGGCTCGTCGTCTGCTCGGCGCAGCCATAGGGATAGCGGTCGAGCGAGGCGAGCAGGCCTGGCACATCCATGCCCGCGGACGGGCCGACATTGAGCGCAATGCGTGTGCTCGATGGGATCAGGTCCGTCAGCAGATCCTGCGAGAGGCTGAGACGTCCGCCCTTTGCGGAAAGATTCGCAACATGCGTGCGGCGGATGTCGTTCGCAGGCGGCATGACCTCCAGTGCCACCCGGCGGCGGACCTCGATGCCATCGGGGCCATTGACGCGCACGTTGTAGACATGGCGTCCGAGGCTCGCCGGCTTGATCGCAATGCGCTCGGCGCGACGCTGGTTCGGCGCGAGGGTCGGATTGCGCTGGGCGAGCGAAGTTGCGAGACCCTGCGGGTTCTCCTGCTCGGCCGCGAGCTGGTACGCCGCATCGGGCCCTTCGATATTGTGTACATCGATGGCGATGCTCGCTTCGTCGCCGAGGCTGAGGAAGCGCGGTGCCGTCACGGTGAGCGCGAGTGCATCGCGCACGAGCACATCCGATCCTGCGGAGCCGAGCTTACCGGCGCTCCACGCAACCGCCATGAGGCGCACCGTACCGTTGAAGTCGGGCATGTCGAACTTGGCTTCGGCCGTGCCGTCCGCCTTGACCTCGACGATGCCGGAGAACAGCGCGAGCGGCTTCTCGACGGGCGGACTGCCGCGCATGGACATGCCACCGCCGCCTTCGCCGTCACCGCCCGAGCGGAGCGATCCGCGCGTCGCACGCATGCCATCGATGAGGCGGCCATAGAAGTCGCGGATCTCGACGCCGAGACGGCGCTGGGCGTGGAAGTGGCGTTCAGGCGCGGGCGCCTCGAAGCGCGTGAGGTTCAAGATGCCCATATCGACGGCCGCGACCGTGAGACGCGCCGCTTCGCCAGCTTTGAGGCCTTCGATCTTCACCGGCACAACGAGTGTGCTCGCCGGCTTGATCTTGGCGGGCGCATTGAGCGTCAGCTTGAGCGTCTCGCTTTCGGTATCGAGGGCGAGCCAGCGCACGCCGATGGCGCGGCTCGGCATGCGCTTCGCACCTTCGTCCATAGCGCGATAGAACATGGCGGTGACGTAGGCGCCCGGCATCCACTTCGCATCGACGGGCAGCGCGATCTCGCCACCGCCGGCCGGGATGTCTGCATCCTGCATGGTCAGAAGGCCGCTCGAGAGCACGGCGAGGCGCACCTTGCCGGCAGCGCGCGTATTGACACGCACGCGCGCGGTGTCGCCGGCCTTATAGGTCGGCTTGTCGAGCACGATGTCGAGCACCTCTGGGCTCTCGGCATCCTCGCTTGCGTGCCAGCCGACATTGAACGCCACGCTCGCGACGCCCGGCGCCTTGGGATCGGCACTCGTCACCTCGATGCGATAGCGGCCCCAATCGAGCGACGGCGCTTCGATGCGCGCGGGCGCTGCGCCGTCCGATGTCGCCGTGCCATTGGCCACGCGCTTCGTCGTGGTGACGGCTTCGTAGTTCCATTGGCCGTCGCGGCTGTACCACTGCCAACGCTGATTGAGCTGCAGGATCTCCCACTTGAGCGCTGCGCCCGATTGCGGTGCGCCCTCGGCATTGACGAGCACGGTCTCAAAGCGTGCTGTCTCGCCTTCACCGACCTGTCCGGTTGCGAAGAGCGGCTTTATGCCGACGCGCGCTGTGCGTGTGTCGACGGGAAGCCGGATGCTACGCTCGATCGTGCGCCCACTCTCTTCGCGCAGGCGAACCATGATCTCGGCTTCGAGGGGTTTTGCGGTCTTCGGGATCGCGGGCAGGCGCACGCCAATGAGGCCACGGCCGTCGGCGCCGGTCTGCGGGAGATTTTCGAGGGGCTGGCGCACGGGCATGACCTGCTCGCCCGCAAGGCCGAACCGATAGCCCGCAAGTCCAGGCAGATCACCTGTTGCCGGACGGACATTGATGTCGCCTTCCATGGCGAGACCAGCCGCGGGCGGGCCGTAGAGATAGCGGCCGTTGATCGCGATCGATGCCGTTTCCTCGATGGCAATGGTCTTCGCCTGGGGTTCCAGCGTCAGCGCAAGGCGCTCCGGCAGGAAGTCCTCGACGAGGAAGGAGGTCTGCGCGAGAGCTTTGCTCTTATCGTCAAGAAGGAGGCGGGCGCGCCACGTTCCCGTCATCGCGGTCGGGGGAAGCGCGAGCGTCGCGGCACGCCCGCCAAGCTGTGGTTCATTGAGAGCGAAGCGGCGATGCTCGACGCCGTCCGGACGCGTCACGATCAGCGTTGCCGGCGTATCGGCAGCAGCACCCGCGCGATCGCGCAGCAGTGAGATGAGATACACGGGCTCGCCAGGGCGATAGACGCCACGGTCGGCGTAGACATAGCCGTCGAGGGGACCCGGCTGCTCGCGGCCTTTCACGCCGCGATCCGTGAGATCGAAGGCAGCCGTCGCGAGATCGAGGAAGGCATAATCCTTGTTGCCTTCGGCGACGAGAAGAGCTGGCGCAAGCCCGCCCGTGCCGCGCATGAGGCCCGCGTCGAAACGCACATAGCCGCGCGCGTCGGTCTTGCCGGTGGCCAGCACTTCGTTGTTGCGCGCGACGAGGCGTACGGCGATCTCGCCCGCAGGCGTCGCCGCCTCGAGCGTGCGCACGAAGGCATGGAGGCCATCGTCGCCCGAGAGCGCCGTCAGGCCGAGATCGGAAACGATGAACCACTGCGTTGCTGGCGCCTGATATTCGTTGCGCTTGGCATCCGCTGCGGACGCGATGGCGAGATAGACGCCCGGGGCGAGATCGGGAATGGCCTCGCTGACGGGAATGGCCGTGGTCACATCCTCATTGAGGCGGCTCGCGATCTCCAGCTCGCCTTGCCACACACGCTGACCATTGCGATCGCGGATGGTCTCGAGCTCATAGCTCTGCACCTGCTTGAGAAAGCCATCGAGCGACGTAGCGCCTGCGAGGGCGCGGTCGCCGATGCGCAGGATCTCGATCTCCGCCTTGCTCGCATTGACCGAGACGAGCGGGATGCCCTGCTGGCCGCGGTTCGGCAGTACGTAGGCACGACCGGAAAAGCGCACGGACGGCGCACGATCGCGCACATAGACAGCGATTTCCGATGGCTTGGGCAGGCTCTCGCCAACCGTCGAAGGGAGGCCAGCGCGGAGCTGTACTTCATAGCGCTTGCCGTGCTCGAGACCTTCGATGCAGAGCTGCTGACCTTCGACCGTCATGTTCTGCGGCTCGCGCCCATCTATGGCGACGAACTTCTGCAGGTCGCCGACGGCACTCGGCAGGCGCTCGGAAAAGTTGATGCACAGGCGCGGCTCGACGGCATCGGACTCCGACTTATAGTCGATGACACGGAAGCCGTGCTCGGCGCGGAGGCTATCGAGCATCCCGCTGACCTTGCCATCGTTCGCGAGGCGGAGGTTCGCCGCCAGCGCTTCGATGGCCGGGCGCCACATGGAGCGGGCCTTGAGGGCTTCGCCAAGCGCGGCGAGGGCCTCGGCGCGCTGCCGGTCGGTCGTGGCCGTCTCGAGCGCGCGATAGGCAGCGCCGGAGGCATTCACGGGAATGGAGTAGCGTTCGGCCGGACGCGCCGGATCGGGTGTCATGCCGAGCAGCGCCTTGGCCAGCCCCGTCCAGGCCGCGGTGTCCTTGGCATCCGTCACGACCGCCGTCGCGAGGTGGCGCGCCGCGACGCGGGCGTCACCGTCCTCCGCGAGAACCTTGAGCCCGGCTTCGCGCTGCTGGCGCGCCGTCTGCTTGCCCGGCTTGAAGGCACCCTTGAGATAGCTCTCGTAGCGTTCGGCGTCCTTGCTGACGACGGGGTGCGAGAAGAGGGGCTGCGCCTGCTGGGCGATGGCCGGCAGGCTGACGAGGAGCAGGAGACCGAGCACGAAGGCGATCGGGCGGGTGAAGAACATGGAGCGAGATCCCGGAGCACGAGGAATAGAGGCCGGTCGGCGGCGGTTTTGCCTCAAACGGCGAAACCGAGTTCAGCGCCGGTCGATGACCAATTAATGGCGCTTTGCCCGCGACGCCAGCGCAGGCGGAAAGCAGCGCACACCGCAGGACGCACCCCGGCAAATTCCGGCAAGTTCGGGCGAGCGCATCGCACGCCCCGCCTGCACGATTGGGGCTGCGTCGGGTCCGTAGTTGGCTCAGGCACGGGTTGCAGGAGCGGGTGCCGTGCGCGCTTTGGTGGTGCAATTGGGGGCTGGGAGGTTGACACCGGCCCCGGCTTCGCCCATGAAGGCGCCATCGCAAGCAGGCCCTGGAAACCAGAGCCACCGGTTTGCACGGGTCGCGGCCTCCCAGGGTGCGCGGCGGAGGCAGATGCGGTCAACGTCCGTCAGCGAGGGTTCGCTCACGGGCGCGTTTTTGTTTGGAATGCGCAGGTGCGGTCGGCGGGGTACGGATTGGCCAGCGATAAGGTGAGTAGCGATGCTGAAGGTCTGGGGACGTAAAACGTCCGTCAATGTCCAGAAGGTCATGTGGGCCGTGGGCGAGCTCGGCCTCGCGCACCAGCGCTTCGACTATGGCGGCGAGTTCGGCAAGACGGACACGCCCGAGTACATTCAGCTCAATCCCAATCGCCTCGTGCCGACCATCGACGACCATGGGTTCGTGCTCTGGGAGTCGGGTGCGATCGTGCGCCATCTGGCGCAGCGTTATGGCCGCGGGACGCTCTCACCGACCGACGAGCAGAGCTTCGCGAAGGCGGATCAATGGATGGATTGGGCGCTTTCGACGCTCTATCCCGACATCATCTCGACCTGCTTCATTCAGCTCGTGCGCACGACTGCCGGTGACCGCAATGACGAGGCCGTCGAAGCGGCATCACAGCGCGTCGGCGAAAAGCTCGCGATCCTCAATCGCCAGCTCACGCAGCGCACCTATATATTGGGTGAGCAGCTCACGATCGCTGACATCGCGATCGGCTCGCAGATGTACCGCTACTTCAACCTTCCGATCGAGCGGCCGCCGCTCGCCAACGTCGAGGTCTGGTACAAGCGGCTCACGCAGCGCCCCGCTTATCAGGCGCACGTGATGATCGACTTCAAGCCCATGATGGTGCCCGGCGCATGAGCGCGGCGCACGTGCAGAAGGTCGCGGTGGCGCCTTCTCCGATAGAGAACTGAGAGGCCATGTTCGAATCTCTGTCCGATCGGCTTTCTGGCGTCCTCGACAGGCTCACCCGGCGCGGTGCGCTGAGCGAGAGCGATGTGAACGAGGCTATGCGCGAGGTCCGCCGGGCCCTTCTCGAGGCCGATGTGGCGCTCGATGTGGTCCGCTCGTTCACCGACAAGGTGAAGGCCAAGGCGGTCGGCGCAAACGTCGTGAAATCGGTCACGCCCGGCCAGATGGTCGTCAA
>JAEYPL010000176.1 GCA_023410905.1 Pseudomonadota bacterium | reverse complement strand
TTCCCAAACCGAGCGCGGTGATCAACACGTCCGCCCCTGGTGCGCTCGCACCGAGCGGGCAAAATCTCGCAACCAGCAATGTTGAGCAAGCGCAGCGGCGTGGCCGGAGTGCTCGCCGCTCGGCGCGTGGCGGTCGATCGTTCCGTGGTGGGCGTTCGTTCCGTGGTAGCCGCTCGGCCCGCGGCAGTCGCGCTTATCGCGGGCGCTCGTTGCGAGGTGGCCGCAGCTATCGCGGACGCGCTTTCCGCAGTGGTCGCGGGTGGCGCGGCGGTCGGTATTATCGTGGTGGGCGCGGCTACTACCGCAACCGCTACTACCGTCGCGGTTATCGCAGCGGCCGCTATTGGTACGGTGGACGTTGGATCGGTCCGGCGATCGTAGCCGGTACGGCAGCGCTGATCCTCGGTGGATCGGTGAGCCAGTCGCAGGCACGCTACGGTGATCGCTGGGAGCGCTGTGCGGCACGGTTCCGCTCGTTCCGCTGGAGCGACGGCACGTATCAGCCTTATGGCGACCGTCCGCGCCTGCTCTGCCCATATCTGAGGCGCTAGCTCGCTGAGCTTCAGACATCTAGCCGCCGCATCCACGCGATGCGGCGGCTTTGTCGCGCCGGCAATTTGTCACGGGACTTGTCGGCATTTTAGTCGCTTTGCGACGATCCATTAAGCGAGATCGTGAACAGGGGTTCCGAGACATGCCGCGAGAGGCGAGCATGATTTGATCGAGCGCAGAGACGGATATCGCGTCGCGCTGTCGTTAGGGGTGCAAGGGCCGTCACAGGCCCTCTTCGAGGGAGTGGGCCGTCAGGTCTGCTTCTTTCCTGGAGTGGCGTGCGGTGGGCAATACATTGCACCAGCGCGTTGATCATGATGAGGAGAAGACTGATGCGTATGACGAACCTGAAGATCGCCGCGCTGGCGATCGGTGTTGGCGCCCTCGGCAGCGTGCCGGCCTCGGCGGCGGTCATTCCAGCGCCCGCGCTGAATTCCAATGCGAGCATGGTGATCAATACCTCGGCGCTGGGTTCGATGAGCTCGGCCGGCCAGAACATGGCGCAGAGCAATGTCGAGCAGGTTCGCCGTCGCGGCGGCTATTACGGGCGGCGTCATTATCGCGGTGGTGGCCGCTGGGTCGCACCGGCGATCATTGGCGGTCTCATCATTGGCAGCACCATTGCCCAGTCGCAGGCCGGCTATCGCGATCGCTGGGAGATGTGCGCGGATCGCTTCCAGTCGTTCAGCTGGTCCGATGGCACGTTCCAGCCCTATGACGGGCCGCGCCGCGTGTGCCCGTACCTGGTGCGCTAAGACATCCTAGAACCTGTGCGATGCTAGAGAGCCGGCCCGTCGTGGCCGGCTCTCGTCGTTCGGGCGCTGCGGGTCTGCTGGGCTTACGCTCTTTGTGCGCGTAACCCGGCGGCAACGGCTGTGGGAAAACGCAGCAGCCGTCGTCTTCGAATCCGCACTTCGTGGCATTGTGCGTGCGTTGCTACATTCCACACAGGAGGTCACAATGAGAAAGATTTATGTGATCGCGAGCGTCGCGGCGGCCGTGGCTATCGCGGGCGGTGGTTTGACGACAATGCAAGCCGAAGCGAAGGCGAAGTGCGTGCGCGCCGGCGGTCAGGCGACCATGGTCACGCCGGACCTCGCGAAGTACATGGCAACGGCCGCGCTCAACAATTCGATCAGCGGCATGGGTGCCAAGGCCGTAGGCCCCGTGGCGATGAAGTGCACGGGCGACATGGTCATGCCGACCTGTACCGCGCGCCAGAAGGCCTGCAAGTAAGCGCCACGACATTTCTGCTTGGCAGGATCACTTGTCGCCGATTGCGGCGACAAGCTCCGAGAGCGTGCTGACCGTCAGGTCGGGGCGAGCCTCGGCTGCGCCTTCTCCGGAAAGTCCGAGCAGTCGACCGGGGCGGTGGACCCACGCGCATTTCAGACCGAGCTTATTGGCCGGCGTAATGTCGGCCCTGAGGCTTTGTCCGACATGAAGTATCCGCTCGCGCGGAATGCCCATAGCGGCAAGATCCGCGATGGCCGTATGAAAATGCGGCCAGTCGGGCTTGTAGGCGCCGACTCGCTCCGCCGTCACGACCACATTGAACCTGATATTCATCTTGCCGCATGAGGCCTTCAGTGAGGCTTCATCGATATTGCTGAGTGCGCCGATCCTGGCGCGCGCCTGCAGCGCCGTGAGGCCGGCGTTGGTGTCCGCATAGGCCGGCCAGCCGTGCGGAGCCATCGCGAAAGCCTCGCGATGCTTTTCATCGGCAGAGAGGGCGTACTCCGCCGCGATGCGATCGAAACAACGCCGCAGCACATCCGGATAGAGCAGCGCCGGCCGGATCTTCTGGATCTCTGCGCGGGCGCGATCGAAGGCCATGAGCAACTCTTCGTCGCCGGCCGTCACGCCATCCCGCTTGGCCCATTGTGCGAGGAACGCGATGATCGAGGGTTCCCAGTCGATCAGCGTGCCATAAACATCGAAGGTGACGGCATCGAAATCGGAAAGTCGCAGGACCATGGGGACATCTCGCTGTGGCGCCGGTTTATCCGGACACGCGTATTCTTAGCGCGCCGCGAGCAGCGCCTCCAGATGTTCGAGGCGATCGGCTTCGCGTGCCGGTTTGTCCCAGCGGATGCGGTGGATGCGCGGAAAGCGCATCGCCACGCCGGAGCGGTGGCGCGTCGAGCGGTTGAGGCCTTCGAAGGCAATCTCCAGCACGACACCGGCGTCGGGTGTGTGCGTAACCTCGCGCACAGGGCCGAAGCGGTTGGTCGTGTTCTTGCGCACGAAGCGGTCGAGTGCCGCCAGTTCCTCGTCGGTGATGCCCGAGTAGGCCTTGCCGACGGGTACGAGTTCGTCTGCGCCGTTCTCGCCCTGCCGCCAGAGGCCGAAGGTGTAGTCCGAGTAGAAGGACGAGCGCTTCCCGTGCCCGCGCTGGGCGTACATCATTACTGCATCGACTGTGTAGGCATCGCGCTTCCACTTGAACCACGGGCCTTTGGGGCGGCCGGGGACATACGTGCTGTTGCGCCGCTTGAGCATGATGCCTTCGATCGCGTCGGCGTCCTCGCCCGCGCCTGCGGAAGCCGGTGTGGCGCGCGCAGCGGCGAGTGCGCTCCAATCTGTGAATGGGACGATCGGCGACAAGTCGATGCGTTCATGATCGAGCCTGGCGACGAGGGCTTCGAGACGTGCCCGCCGCTCGATGAAGGTGAGGCCGCGGATATCCTCACCATGATCGACGAGCAGGTCGTAGGCACGGATGTGAGCTGGAAACTCCGTGAGCAGCTTCGCCGTGATGGCTTTGCGATTGAGGCGCTGCTGAAGCACGTTGAAGCTCTGAACGCGATTGTCGCGCAGGATGAGCAGTTCGCCGTCGATTGCGCCCTCGAACTGGAAGGCATCGACCACATCGGGAAAGGCCGCGGAAATGTCCTCGCCCGTGCGTGAGTAGAGGCGCGCGACGCGGCGGCCTTGTTCGTCGCTTCCACCGACAGCCTGCACGCGAATGCCGTCCCATTTCCATTCAGCCGAGAAGTCGGCGGCATCGAGCGTCTCGCGCCAATTGCCGACATCCTCGATCGGGTGCGAGAGCATCGGCGGATGAAAGGGCGCGGGATTGACGGTGTCCGGTTTAGGGCCCGTACCTTCGGCCCACGCGAAGAGATCGAGATATGGCGGTGCGAGGCCATGCCAGACGAGCTCGATGTCATCGGGCGTGAGTGTGCCGAGGCGCGCGACCGCCGTCTTTGCGAGCCGCGCTGAAGCGCCGATGCGCATGGCGCCAGTGATGAGTTTCAAAAGCGCCCAGCGGCCGGTTTCGTCGAGCGCATCGAGCCAGCTCGCAAGGCGGCGCGGCAAATCGGCCTTAGTCGTCTCGTTGAGGCCGGCGACGATATCGGAGAGGTGCGGGATCTCGTTGGCGCCACCTTGCGCCGGCCACATGAGGGCGACCGTCTCCGCGAGATCGCCGACGTAGTCATAAGAGAGCGCGAACAGGACCGGATCCGTGCGCTCCTGAATGAGACCCTTGATCAGAGCCGGCTTGGCATGACGAAAAGAGAGCGCGCCCGTGAGCGCGGCCAGCGCCCAGCCGCGTTCGGGATCGGGTGTGTCGCGGAAGTAGTCGGTCATGAGCCGCAGCTTGGCATTGCGGCGCGGTTCGTAACCGAGGCGATCGATGAGCGCGGCGAAGCGGTTCATGCGGCCTCGCCTTCTTCGTCGCCATAGCCGATGAGCCTCAGAGGGCGTGCGCGAATGCCTTGCGCCTCGCACCAGTGCACGAGCGCTTCCTCGGCGCCGTGCGTGACCCAGACTTCTTCGGCGCCCGTCTCGCGGATCGTGCGGCCGAGATCATCCCAGTCCGCATGATCCGATACGACGAGCGGCAGCTCCACACCCTTCTGCTTGGCGCGCGCCCGTACACGCATCCAGCCCGAAGCGAAGGCCGTGACCGGATCGGGAAATTTGCGCGACCATGCTTCCTGAATGGCGCTCGGCGGACAGATGATGATGGCACCGCCGAGATTCTTGCGCTCGTCGAGCACGACAGGGCGGATGTCGCCGAGGTCGATACCGCGCGACTGATAGAAGGCCGTGAGCCGCGCGATGGCACCGTGAATGTAGATCGGCTTGTCGTATCCGGCATCGCGCATGAGCGCCATGAGCCGCTGCGATTTGCCGAGCGGATAGGCGCCGACTAGATGCGCGCGCTCAGGAAACAGCTCGACGCTTTCGAGCAGCTTGGCCACTTCGTGCTCGGTAGGTGGATGGCGAAACACAGGAAGGCCGAAGGTGGCTTCGCTCACGAAGAGGTCGCACGCGATCGGCTCGAACGTGCCCGCCGTGCGATCGGGCAGGCGCTTGTAGTCGCCCGAAACCACAGTGCGGAAACCTCGCCACACAAGCCGGATCTGCGCCGAGCCGAGCACGTGGCCGGCCGGATGAAAGGAGATGTCCACGCCGTTGATGCTCACGACCTCGCCGAAGGCGACGGGTTGGCGTGTCCCCGTGAAGTCCTCTCCATAGCGCTCGGCCATGATGCCGAGCGTTTCCTCGGTCGCCATCACGGCGCCATGGCCTGCGCGCGCATGATCCGAATGGCCGTGCGTGACGAGCGCCCGCGGGACCGGCCGCATGGCGTCGATGTAGACGTCCGCTGGCGGGCAGTAGAGCCCTTGCGGCGTCGGGCAGATGAGATCCTCGGGGCGCATGGATCAGAATTTGGGGACGCGGTGCTGCCGGATCAACGCGCCAGCTCAGGGAGTGGATGCAGTTCGTTCACCATGTGGTTGCGCCCTTCCGTAACCTTCGGGAGCTATGCTGACCGGTATGAGTTCAGTGTGGAGCGTACCATGCAACGGCAACTTGAGACCTTTTATGGGGGCCTGTTGGCGAGCGCCGGTTTCGGCGTATGGGCGCTTTTCTCACTAATGCCGGCGATTTCCGGACATGGCGTCCGCGAAGGCTGGGACACGCCCACTTATTGGGTCATCGGCATCCCGCTGCTGCTGGTGCTGCATGGGCTGGCGGGCGCGCTGACGGAAGGCGGCACATGGCGCCTTCCGCTCTGGACAATCGGCGGCCACATCGCCGGCATGATGCTTATTCATCCGACGGGAACCGGGCTCGCGCTGCTGCCGTTCGCCGTCGTCATCATCGGCATTCCGATGTACGTGATCCTGCTTCTCGCGACGCTCACCGGCCGCATTGTCGGGCGGCACGTCGGCTCGGCCGAGTGAGCAGCCTCACATCTCGATGACGATCTTCCCGAAGTGACCGGCCGCGGCCATGGCGTGATAGGCTGCGCGCGCGTTGGTGAAGGCGAAGGTCTGGTCGATCACCGGCTTCAAGCCATTCAGTGAGATGGCGCGGTTCATATCGAGGAACATGCGCCGCGAGCCGACGTAAATGCCTTGCAGGCGGATCGACTTGCGCATGACCGCCGTGGGGTCGATCTGGCCGCCCGTGAGCACGCCGATCAGACCAATGGTGCCGGCAACACGCGTCGCCGCGATCGAGCGCGGCAGCGTGCCTGCGCCGCCAACCTCCACCGTGAGATCGACACCCTTGCCATCGGTCGCTTCCAGCACCGCACTTTCCCAGTCGGGCTTCTGGCGGTAGTTGATCGTCAGCGAGGCGCCGAGTTCACGAGCCCGCGCGAGCTTTTCCTCGCTCGATGAAGTGATGATCGCGCGCGCGCCCATCATGCGTGCGAACTGCAGCCCAAAGATTGAGACACCGCCCGTGCCGAGCAACAGTACGGTGTCACCAGCCTTCACGCGGCCGACCTCGACAATGGCGTTCCATGCCGTGAGCGCCGCGCACGGAAGTGTCGCGCCCTCGGCGTAGGACATGTGCGCCGGGATCGGCACAACACCATCGGCGCTGAGATTCACCTCTTCGGCGAGCACGCCGTCGATGGCTCCGCCGAGCGCGCTGTTCATGGCCTCGATCGAGCACGGCCCGTCGATCCAGCGCTGGAAGAAGCAGGAGGCGACGCGATCGCCGGGCTTGAATGCCGTCACGCCGGGGCCGACGGCGATCACATCACCTGCGCCATCGGAGTTCGGCAGCCGCGGATAGGGAAGCTTGCGCGCAACGGGATCGCGGATGGTCGCCAGATCGCGGAAGTTGATCGCATTGGCGCGCATACGCACGCGCACTTCGCCCGGTCCCGGCGCGCTCGGCGCGACTTCGGCGAGTTTCAAGGCGTCGATACCGCCATCGGACACGATCTGCCACGCTCTCATTTGCCGTCTCCCACAAAGGTTCTTGTTTATCGAGGTGTTTCAGGAACGATCTCTACCCGCGAGACGGGATTGCCCGTGCCGAGGTCGAGAACGACGATGCCGCTGCCGGTGGGGCTGTCATAGTGTACGGCGAGGCGCGAGCCGGCGAGCGAGATATGGCGCACGTTCGCGCCTGCTGGCAGCGCGAGGCGCGAGGCCTGCTGCAGGGGCTGCGTGATGGCCGCCGGCGTTGCAGTATCGCCGCCGCGATTGACGAGATAGATAATGCGCGCGATGACGGCGATGAAACCGACCACGAGAATGACGCTCATGATGATGACGGCAATCCGGAGCATCCGGATGTGGCGCTCGCCGAGGACGATGCCCGTCATCTGTCCGCTCGGCGGCTCCGCTGGCTCAGCGTTGTCGTCGCGCATTCATTCACTCCTGACCGCTTCCGGCCGCTTCAAGACCTGCTCATGACATGACCGCGCCTGAGGACATCCGCACAATCGAGATCACCGAGGCCGATGCCGGCCAGAGGATCGATCGCGTGCTCGGCAGTCATATTGCTGAGCTCTCTCGCGCGCGTCTCCAGGCCCTCATCAAGCAGGGCCATGTTACGGGCGCGCGCGGGACGATAGAAGAGCCGGGCCTGAGGGTCAAACCGGGCGAGCGCTATACCGTCGCCGTGCCGCCGCCGGAGCCCGCGACGCCACAGGCGGAATACACCGAGCTCGCGATCGTTCATGAGGACGGCGACCTCATTGTCGTCGACAAACCCGCCGGCATGGTCGTCCCCCCGGCGCCCGGCCATGCCGGGGGGACTTTGGTCAATGCGCTGCTTGCGCATTGTGGCGACAGCCTTTCGGGGATTGGCGGCGTGCGCCGGCCGGGGATCGTGCATCGGCTCGACAAGGACACGAGCGGGCTGCTGGTCGTCGCAAAATCCGATGTGGCGCACCGCGGGCTTTCCGAGCAGTTCGCCGCGCATGGTGCGGACGGGCGTCTCTCGCGGCGCTATGTGGCACTCGTGTGGGGCGCGCCGGATCGTCCGCGCGGCGCCATCGAGGCGTCGATCGCGCGAAGCCGTCACAACCGCACGCGCATGGCCATCTCGCAGGGGCCGACCTCGCGCCATGCCGTGACGCACTACGGCGTGTTGGAGGTCTTCCGCGACGAGAAGGGCGTGCCGATCGCGACCCTCATGGAGCTCGAACTCGAGACCGGGCGCACGCATCAGATCCGCGTGCATCTTGCGCACAACGGTCATCCCGTCATGGGCGACCCGGTCTATGGCAGTGGTTTCAAGTCGAGCGCGCGGCGCTTGAGCGAGAAAGCGCAAACGGCGCTCGCACAACTCGACCGGCAGGCGCTTCATGCTGCGGGGCTCGGCTTCGAGCATCCGGCTTCGGGAAAGCGCCTGAGTTTCGAAAGCCCAATGCCAGCGGACTTTTCCGCGCTTCTGGAAGCCTTGCGCGGACCCGCGGCAACCAAAGCGGCGGCGCGGAAAACGCCCGCCCGCAAGCCGCGCGCGAAGTGAGCGCTCAGAATGAGCTCATGGGCTCATTGAGGAACGCGATCTCCTCCGGCGTCGACGTGCGCCCGAGCACGACATTCCTATGTGGGAAGCGGCCGAAGCGGTCGATGATGACCTTGTGCGCCATGGCGTACTTGTCGAGATCCTCGTCGCCGAGCTGCGCGAAGAGCCGGATCGACTGCTCCTGATCGGCGGCATCTTCGCTGTGCTCGAAAGGCAGATAGACGAAAATGCGCTCCCGATTGCTCATGGCCTGATCGAGACTGTCGGCGATGGCCGTGCGGGCGAGGCGGAGCGCGATCGCGTCCGTAGCGAAGGCCTTGGGGCTGCCGCGGTGAAGATTGCGCGAGAACTGGTCGAAGACGATGAGCGCGGCGAGCAGTTCGCGCGGGGCCTCAGCTCGAATCGAGCCCGGCGCCGCCGCAAGCTGTTCATGCACGGCGCCGAAGCGCGTGCGGATCGTGGCATCGATCGCGTCATTCTTCTCGAAGCATTGATCGAGCGTCAGGTCTTCCAGCCAATAGCGGAGAACATCAGCGACCCAGGTCGGCTCGCCGGCGGGTGTCGGGAGGGTAAGAACAGACATCAGGCCTTCAGCGCCTCGAGGCGCTCCTTGGGGGCGGGCGTCAGGTTGACGCTCTCACCGCAGCCGCAGGCGCTCGACTGATTGGGGTTGTTGAACACGAACTGGGCCGACAGCTTGTCGACCTTGTAGTCCATCTCGGTGCCGAGCAGGTACAACACGGCCTGCGGGTCGATGATCACGCGCGCGCCATCCTGCTCGACGATCTCGTCGAACTTCCCGGCCGTCTCGGCCCAATCCATGGTGTATTCCATGCCCGCGCAGCCGCCCTTTTTCACGCCGATCTTTAGACCGGCGACGGCGGGGCCCTTGCTGGCCATGATGGCTTTGACGCGCTGAGCGGCGGCTTCCGTCAGCGTCAAAACCTTGGGCCGG
>JAEYPL010000243.1 GCA_023410905.1 Pseudomonadota bacterium | reverse complement strand
GAAAACTCCATGGCAAGCTGATTTTGTTTTGGCACTCGATCGCGCGAGTGCAAACAAATTGAGCGAGACCATTATTAGTTTAAGCCGGCAAGATTCTGCGGAAGCTTGTCGAGAACAATCACCGTGGTGCCAGTGCTCACCCGCGAAGCCAAATCCACAACGTGGCCATTTGTCATTCGGAAACACCCGGAAGATGACGCACGCCCAATGGTTCGTTCATTGTCGGTGCCGTGAATGCGGTAGAGTGAACTCCCAAGATACAGGGCTTTGGCGCCGAGGGGATTTCGCACGCCACCTGTTATCTTTTCTGGGAGACGCGGATCGCGCTCGCGCATTTCCGCAGGCGGATGCCAATCCGGCCAGCTTGCAATGCGGCTGATTGTTTCCTTCCCTGTCCATGTGAAGCCCTCACGTCCGACCGAGATCGGATAGACCAGCGCTTCTTCGGGCGATTGCACCAGATAGAGTCGCCGCGCTGACGTATCGATCACAATCGTGCCGGGAACATACGAACTGTTGAAGACGATGCGCTCGGGCAATTCGGGCGAGACCGACGGGCGAGGTCCTCCATCGAGAATCGCGGGCGGCGCATTGAGGTTCATCGGCGGCAGTCGCTCGATAGGCTCGCGCTCCCTGGGGGCGGGGCTTTGGTACGTTGGAGCTGTGTAGCCGGGTTGGTTCCACGGCATCCAGTCCATGCGGTCCTGAGCCGATGCGGCGTGAGTGAAGCTTGTGACTGCCAGAACGCAAAACAACTTACGGAGCATGACTTCCCCTCGGAGTGAACTCTCATGTGTAACTCATGCCAGGGGGAGGGGTTGCGTCGTGGAACTCACCAATCCAGGTGGTGAATAGATCTCGCACGTCGCGCCAGCATTCAAGAGGCGCATTGGTGACTGTTTCGCACTGTCGGATTTGCAATGAACTGTGAGATTAGGTTTTCGATCAATTGAGGGGAGATGCTTTCAAGCTCGAGAGGGCGGCGTGGGCGTTAAGGTCAACTTCATTTCGAGAACGTACGAGTGCCCTCCACCGGAACAAATCCGGATACGCCGCGTTCACTGCGCAACACGCCGCCAAAGTTATGGGGTTTCCGATGCGGGAGTTCGTCGTTCCGTTTGTTTTGCTCGTAGGAGCGCACGTCGTCCTCATCGGCATAGCGCTTCAGATGTACGCGGTCGGTCAGTGAAGCCGCTTGCTGTCGTGTGGCAGTGAGCATCGACGCCGGCAGGTAGCCCGACGCCCTGTCGGCGTCTTGCGTTTCCTATTG
Source organism: Pseudomonadota bacterium (assembly GCA_023410905.1). GTDB lineage: Bacteria > Pseudomonadota > Alphaproteobacteria > Rhizobiales > Hyphomicrobiaceae. The sequence goes on along the minus strand of JAEYPL010000243.1, from coordinate 5,899 downwards.
TGGCTCCGTTCGCAAGGCACAGGAGTCGGCAGCTACAGCTCACGTAAGATGAGCGTGCGTGTAGCCGGCGCTCCGCCTTCGTAACCTCGCGCCATTAACTCACCCGTGGATGGGTTTCCCATCAGTGCCAACCGCGTATCCGGATTGAGGATTGGCCAGCGGACCCAACAAAAATCAGCATCCCAGCCACTGCGGGCGGAGCGCATAGCCTCAAGCCGAGCTTCATTCTGAAAAGCCGCGTAATGCTTCTGAGTACGAGCTACCCCGCGCCATTCATTGGCTGCGAAGGCGTCCTGGATTGTGACGTGCTCAGTCGGCAGCCGTTCAATCGTCGCCGTCTCGTCGGATTTCACTCCGGCGAGCGTGAAGATGACCGGTGTCGTGACCGGCGTGGCCTCTAGCATCGTCAGAGCCACCTTGTAATCGGGTGCCGTCTCGAAGACCCGGCGAAGCAGGTGAACGGGCTGAATGTGCTTTGAGTGCCAGATGCGGCCACGCGAGAGGAGACGGTCCAATTCTTTAATGCCCAGCCGGCGCGGGAGCGTCGGCTGATTGATGGCTGCGGCGAAGCGACCCGGCGCCACCGCTTGAATGACGCCGGTAAAGGCGGGCCAGGTGAAGGATATCCAAGCACCGAGTGGATTCGCTATGCGCGCTGCCACGATGTAGCGACCGATGCCGTTTACTTCCCAGTCCAGTGTCCGCTGCAGCACCGCTGACATTCCGTCGGGGGAAGGCCGCGCGGCGGTCGTGCAGCCCCATTCGTAGGATACATTGAGATAGTAGATGCCTGGACGTCCGGCGCGGTTGGCCAGCGCTTGGATCTCAGTCAGGTAAGGCGAGCGGTTGCGCTCCAACCAGCGGCGGGAGAGCAAGTCCGCTAAGCGCAGGGTGCGCTGTGATACGTGGCCGGTCGCCGCTTCGAGAAGCAATAATGCCCGGCTGCCGATTCGCTCCGCAACGGCCATCGGGAAATCAGATCCCACGTCGCACACGGGAATGTTCGGAAGAACTCCCTTTGTCATCGGTTATCACTGCCCCACCAATCTGATATAGATCCTTGCGAGACCTATCTATGTTTCTTGGGCCCGCCAATGGCTCCTCTGAGCCTGTGGCGCCTTTTGGAACGTTCGCGGGAGCATGTTGCCGGCGCAGAGCGGGCGATCTGGCTGTTTTTGGCTCAGCTTGCCTTGAATGCGGCCTGGGCGCCGATCTTCTTTGGACTTCACGCCATCTGGAGCGGGCTCCTCATCATCGTCGCATTGGCGATTGTGCTTGTGATCACAATCAACGCGGCGTTCCGCGTGGATCGGCCGGCCGCGTGGATGCTGGTGCCCTACCTCGCCTGGATCGGGTGTGCGAGCTCGCTCAACGCGCGCGACCGGAATCCTCAACGGCTGAAGTGGGCCGGGGATTTGACGATCCTCTGTCGGCTTGTGCTTAATGCGGCCCGTGTTCGGCGAACCCCAATGAGTGCGAAGCTTTGCATCGCGCCCTTGAGGTCTGTCTCGAGTTTCGCCGGCGCACGCTGGCTCTGCTCGGCTCTCCTAGTCCCATGCGATCGGAAATGAAATGACGCTCGACAATGGTCAAGAAACCGCGCACGTCGCTTTGCGACGCTCGCTCTCCTTCTGGCCACTCCTCCTCTACGGGCTCGCTGTCATTGTCGGCGCCGGCATCTTCGTTGCGATCGCATCGGTCATCGGACGTGTCGGCCCGGCCGCTCCGCTATCATTCTTGCTCGCCGGGATTACGGCGGGCCTAACCGGCTTATGCTACGCGGAACTGGCGAGTCGCTTTCCGGAAGCTGCCGGCGCAGCTGCCTTCGTCAAGGAAGGCTTTGGCTCCGACCGTGCCGCACAGATCACCGGAGTGGCCCTCACGCTCGCGGTTGCGGTCGCCGCAGCCTCAATTGCAAGCGGAGCAGTGCACTATCTCTCCGTCTTCATCAACTTACCGCCATCAGCCCTCATAGCCTCGCTGGTCGTCGCCTTCACTGTGCTCGCAATTGCTGGAGTGCGTGAGAGCGTACATTTCGCGGCTGCGATCGGCACCATCGAGATCCTGGGCCTCGTCATCGCCGCCTGGGCGGGTTTTCTTGCAGCGCCAAGCTTCGATGTCGGGAGCATGTTGCCTACGAGCCCAGCAGCTTGGCAGGGCGTCGTTGCCGGCGCCTTCATTGCATTCTTCGCCTTCATCGGCTTCGAAAGCTTGGTCAACATGGCTGAGGAGACCAAGGATCCTCACCGTACGGTGCCGTATGCCATTCTCGGCGCTATCGTCGTGAGCACACTTCTCTATGTCGTCGTGGCGACATCGCTCGTATTTTCAGGCCGCGGCGGCGCAAGCCCGCTGCTCGACTTGTTCAAGGGTCCCTATGCGAGCCTGTTTGCTGCTGTAGGCGCGTTGGCCGTCGCCAACGGCGTCCTGGTCGAGATCATGATGCTGGCGCGTCTGTTCTATGGCATGGCGCGACGTCGGCAGCTGCCTACCACACTCGGCCGCGTCAACCCGCGCACCCAAACGCCGATCGCAGCCACGGCCCTAGCGGGACTTATCGTGCTGGTGACGGCCTTGCTCCTCCCTTTCAATAAGCTGTTGGCTCTTGCAAATGCCTTGACGCTCGGTATTTTCGCGGCCGTCGACATCGCCCTCTGGCGCATCCAACGGCAGCAGCCGGCCGGAGAGGGCGTCTTCACTGTGCCACGCTGGGTTCCTCTGGCCGGTGCCGCGCTTTCGGTTGGAATGATCGCGGCGGCGGTCGTGGCCTAGCGACTCCCGTGCGGCTGCCGTTGGCTTTTGAGCAACACGGCTGCCGGTGGTCCAGGCTATCGCAGCCAATCAGCGATGAGGTGCCAGGGCTCTTCGCGCCGGATGCCGGCGGACTGGGCGGACATGTCGGAAGGGGCGGCGAGGGCGTCACCACTGGCGCGCTCTACGAGCGCTTTCTCGACGCCGGCGGCTTCTGCCAGCCAGATCAGCATCGAAGGGTTCATAATGCGGTTGTACACCTGCTCGGCGGTCATATCCCACGACTTCCGACCGTAGTAGCCGGGACGATCATCATCCGCGAGAGCCTGAATTCGAAGCTCAGGGACGAGCTGCTCAACGGCGAAATCTTCACGACGCTCCGGGAGGCGCAGGTGCTCATCGAAGCATGGCGACGCCACTACAATGCTGTCAGGCCGCAGTCAAATCCCTATCGACTTTCCTGGTTACGAACATACCCAGGAGCATTCGGTGCCAAGGAGTCAATGTAGGCAAGGAGTGCGCGCACATCTGATGGCGTCAATGAAAACATCGGCATTTCATCGTGGCCGGCAATCACACCGCGTTCTTGAGCCTCAACCAGCATCGGGATCGGGAAGCGCGTGAACAATTGCCTGAACGGGATGACGATCGCGTGAGGCGGGATGTCGTCGTGCGATATGGCATGGCAATGCGCGCATTTCTCGTTCGCTATTGCGTACCCTCTCTTGATTTCATCGTTTTCAGCGCACACAGGAAGCACAGCAAGGGGAAGGATCAGGACGACATACGCCGCTTTGCTCAGCCATGGATCATTCCACAAGTTGGTTCTCCCCAAACGCTTCCCTTTTCGGATAAGTCGCATCCGTAAAGTGTCGCATCTGCAATTGTTTTGACCCACCTCAAAGCGATTTTCTCAGATGACCTTCAAGTGCGTCTTGGGAGTGGTGGCACAGGGGGCATTGACGTCCTCGGTCCGCGTTTGTTGGCGTGCTGCCACTCCTTCCAATTGCCTACGCACAGCAACATGTCAGATTGTCCGCCTTCATTCACCTTCACACGTGGGTTGCCGCTAAGTGAAACGGCCTGCGTTAGTTCGCAGCGCATCGTAACAGCCTGAGCATTTCGGCGACGAAGTGATGCAGGGAGAGACTAACATTTGATAGGTGCGGCGGGCCTCCACCCTGCCTAACAATGCCGCGCGGTCGCGCCACCCCACGTGGCTGACCGTGTTGGACGGGCGCGCTCTCGGGGGAGGCGCGTCCGTCCTCCTCGTCCGCCTTAACGGATTCAAAGACTACTTTTGAGCCGGCGCCGTGGCGCTTGGCGTGGTCGAGACCGACATCGTGATCTTGCCATAGCCGAAGTAGACCAATGCGCCGAAGACGAGTGCAAACACAACTGCGGTCACAAACGCATTGGTCACGCGGCTGCCGAAGGACAGTGCGTTACCGATGAGGTCAATGACGAAGACCACAGCCGCCGCAATCAACACCGGCTCTAACCAAAGATAATCTGCGGGCAGAAACATTTGCTTCCCTCCTGTCGCTAGCTGCACCTGCTCGGCCTCAAACTTAACGGCGCTTTCTGATGCGGGATCTCGCCCAGCGCAATGACCGCATCCATGGCTATTTGGCCAGACTTGCAATGTAGGCAAGTAGCGCCTCAACATCATCGGGCTCGAATAGAAATTCCGGCATGTCGCCGTGCCCCACGACGATGCCTTCAACGAGAGATTCAGCGAGATGCTCCACCGGATACCGCTTCGGCAGTTCCCGAAAGGGCGGTGCCTTGAGATGAAGGCTCGCACCGTCCCGGCCGACTGCGTGGCAGCTCGCGCATTCGCGCTCAGCAATGGCACGGCCACGCTCAAGAGACGGCTGTTGGCTGAATACGACGCCTGACAGGACGACCAGCAACAGCAATCCCAAAATCAGGGTGAGGACCAAACGTCGCTTCGACATCGGCAGCTCCCCGTCAGCTTCCAAACTCGCTAGCCCCTGGATCCAAGTCGCATCTCCATTGCGCCCCTGCCTTGATGCGCATCAACGCGCGAGACCCGCCGGGACACGGTAGGCCGCATGAGTAACTTGACAAAACACCTGGGCCCACCAAGTGTACGATATGTTTCGCGACCAAGAATATTTTCTCCGGGCCCACACGGCCGCGGTTGGTTAGCCCCGGGCTTCTGCTCGGGGACTGCAGCTATTTGCTGCCTTTTCTCACCCACTTAAGAACAGAACTGAGGTCGTCGCCGAATAACGCGCGGACCTACCGAATTGCACGAAGGAAATCACATGAATCAAGCCCAGCAGAACAGAGGGTCCTTGCCCCCGCTCATCGTGAGCAAAGACAACTACAAACGGATTATCGACCTCGCCATCTTCGCGGAGGACCGCGCACCCGAGGTTGCGAGCGTGTTGATTGCCGAGATGGAGAGGGCACGAATCGTCTCGCCCAAGGCTTTGCCTAGCACCGCGGTCCAGATGGGATCGACGGTCGCCTATCGTACCGACTCTGGGGAAGAGCGGCGCGTAACCCTCGTGTATCCTGGTGAAGCCGACATTTCTCAGGGCAAAATCTCGATCCTGACGCCGATCGGTGCCGCACTTATTGGTCTGTCGCCAAGCCAATCCATCGCTTGGATAGCGCGCGACGGGCGCCAGCATCGGCTGACCGTACTGAAAGTTGAGCCACCGGCAATCGCAGCCACGGATCTCGCGTCAGAGCAGGCTTAGCCTAACTCCCCATCACGGTCGCTAGGCTCTATGGGAGTTCGATGTGGTGGCAGGCGTGAATATGCTTAGTACGGCGAAAAGGCACAAGTGCGGCGCGGCGAGTTACTAGGCCCGCTCGCGCAACTCACGACATTGGTCGGTCTAAGCCTGGAGGAGAAATAATGTCGAAGAACTACGGGATCGTTCCCTTGGCCGATCAGCTCACTATGACCGGCATGCAGTTTGTCCATGGCCTCGTGGACGGGAGTGTTCCGCTCAATCCGCTGGCCCGGACGTTATGCTATGACGTGGTCGAAGCCGAAGATGGGAGGGTGGTGGTGACGGCATGCACGTCAGCCGAACAGCTCAATCCTTCCGGCACTGTCCACGGCGGCGTAGCCGCCGTGTTGCTGGATACGTGCATGGGCTTAGCC
>JAEYPL010000240.1 GCA_023410905.1 Pseudomonadota bacterium | reverse complement strand
CAAGGGGGTTAGCTTGTCGCGCCAGTCGTATCTGTTCACGAGTGAGTCCGTTTCCGAAGGTCACCCCGACAAGGTGTGCGATCGCATCTCCGACGAGATCGTGGACCTTTTCTATCGCGAGGGGCCGAAGGCGGGCATCGATCCGTGGGTCATCCGCGCCGCCTGCGAGACGCTGGCGACGACAAACCATGTGGTCATCGCCGGTGAGACGCGCGGTCCCGCAACCGTCACCAACGAGCACATCGAGGCCGTAGCGCGCGCCGCCATCCGCGACATCGGCTACGAGCAGGACGGCTTCCACTGGCAGAACGCCATGGTCCAGATCCTGCTGCATCCGCAATCGGCGGACATCGCGCAGGGCGTCGACTCGGGCGGCAACAAGGAAGAAGGTGCCGGCGACCAGGGCATCATGTTCGGCTACGCGACGCGCGAGACGCCGGACCTCATGCCGGCCCCCATCTACTACGCCCACAAGATCCTCGAAGACCTCACCAAGGCGCGCAAGGCCCGCGAAGGCGATGCCGCCAAGCTCGGTCCCGACAGCAAGAGCCAGGTCACTGTTCGCTACGAGGGCGGCAAGCCCGTCGGCGTGACGCAGATCGTCGTCTCGCATCAGCACATCGACGAAACGCTGACGTCCAAGGACGTGCGCGCGATCATCGAGCCGTACGTGCGCAAGACGCTGCCCGATGGCTGGATCGGCAAGGATACGGTCTGGCACATCAACCCGACCGGCAAGTTCTACATCGGCGGTCCCGATGGCGATGCCGGCCTCACAGGCCGCAAGATCATCGTCGACACTTACGGCGGTGCAGCCCCGCACGGCGGCGGCGCCTTCTCCGGCAAGGATCCGACGAAGGTCGATCGCTCAGCGGCGTACGCCGCGCGCTACCTTGCAAAGAACGTCGTTGCTGCCGGCCTCGCGGACCGCTGCTGCATCCAGGTTTCGTACGCGATCGGCGTCGCCAAGCCGCTCTCGATCTACGTCGACACCTACGGCACGGGCAAAGTCGACGAAGCAAAGCTCGAGGCCGCACTTGCGGAGGTCATGGACCTCTCGCCGCGCGGTATTCGCAAGCATCTCGACCTGAACAAGCCCATCTACGCGCGCACGTCGGCCTACGGCCACTTCGGCCGCAAGCCGGACAGTGAGGGTGGCTTCTCGTGGGAGAAGACCGATCTTGCCGAGGCCATCAAGAAGGCCGTGTAAGCAAGCCAGCGCTTTGAATGCACGAAGGCCCGGGAGGTTCGCCTCCCGGGCCTTCGTCATTTCAGCCGAGGGCCGACGTCACGCCGCCTTGCGGGTGCGCATGAGCTCGACGAAGCGGTCGAAGAGATAGTGGCTGTCCTCGGGGCCGGGCGAAGCCTCGGGGTGGTGCTGCACCGAGAATACCGGCTTGTCCTTGAGGCGAATGCCGCAGTTTGTGCCGTCGAAGAGCGAGACATGCGTCTCCTCGACGCCCGTGGGAAGCGTCTCGCGATCGACGGCAAAGCCGTGGTTCATGGAGACGATCTCGACCTTGTTCGTCGTGTAATCCTTCACCGGATGGTTCGCGCCGTGATGCCCCTGGTGCATCTTGTGCGTCTTCGCGCCGAGCGCGATGCCGAGCATCTGGTGACCGAGACAGATGCCGAAGGTCGGCAGGCCTGAAGCGACGAGCTTCTTGATCTCGGGTACGGCGTACTTGCCGGTGGCCGCCGGATCGCCGGGACCATTCGAGAGGAACACGCCATCGGGCTTGCGCGCGAGAATGTCCTCCGCCGAGGTCTGCGCGGGCACCACCGTCACGCGACAACCCGCATTGGCGAGACAGCGCAGGATATTGCGCTTGAGGCCATAGTCGACGGCGACGACGTGAAATTCCGGGTTTTCCTGCCGCTGATAGCCCTTGCCCCAGACCCAGCGCATTTCATCCCAGCCATAGCTCTGGCCGCTCGTCACCTCGGGTACGAGATCCATGCCGTCGAGACCCGGCCATGCCGCCGCCTCGGCCTTCAGCGCCTCGATGTCGAACTTGCCGTCCGGGCTGTGCGCGATCACGGCATTCGGCATGCCCTGCTCGCGGATGCGCGCAGTGAGCGCGCGGGTATCCACTTCGGCAATGGCGATGATACCGCGCGCCTTCAGCCACTGGTCGAGCGTCTCCGCTGCGCGGTAGTTGGACGGCGCCGAAATCGAGGCGCGAAGCACCGCTCCGCGCGCACCCGTCCGCGATGCGAGGTTCGACGTCTCGGTATCCTCGGCATTCGCGCCGACATTGCCGATGTGCGGGAAGGTGAACGTGATGATCTGGGCAGCGTAAGAGGGATCCGTGAGGATCTCCTGGTAGCCCGTTATGGCCGTATTGAAGCACACCTCGCCGACAGCCGAGCCGACAGCGCCGAGACCTCGCCCCGAGATCACCGTTCCATCAGCCAGTACGAGCTTGGCCGTCGCGGGCGGACGGGCCCAGGCGTCAGTGGTCGCAGCCTTGGTGGCGGTGCTCATGGGCGTCACCTTTGGTTTGTGGCGCGCGGGGGCGCCGACGAGTTGTATTTAGTGTGCATATAGGCGGTGCGCTAGTGTCCCGATGCCGAAGTTCGCCTACCCCGACGCGGCACACCGAGCGAACTTCGGCATCTAAAGGGACACTAGAACCATAAATTTGCCCGTGTGATTCAGATCGAGAAATTCGCTCGGTGCTGAGCCGCGGGCTCTGGCGAATTTCTCGATCATCACACGGGCGCACACCGCCCCTCAAGCAACTTCCTAGCCTTCGGCGGCTCAGTAAACGCGAGCCTTTGGCTCGACGTACTTCATCTCGTTGGTCAGCGTGTAGGTGTGCACCGGACGATAGTCGATGAGCACGTCGCACTTGGCGTCGTTGGCCCAGGTGAGCGTATGCTTCATCCACTCTTTGTCGTCGCGATCCGGATAGTCCTCGCGCGCGTGGGCGCCGCGGCTTTCCTGGCGATTGTTGGCCGAGATCATCGTCACGGCCGCCTGCGCGATCAGGTTGTCGTACTCGAGCGTCTCAATGAGGTCCGAGTTCCAGATCAGCGAGCGATCCGTTACCGCGATATCGCCTGTCTGCTTCCAGATCTCGACGATCTTCTCCGCACCTTCCTGAAGCACGGGACCATCGCGGAACACGGCGCAGTTCGACTGCATGAGACGCTGCATCTTGTTGCGCAGCGACGCCGTCGACTGGCCACCCTTGGCATGGCGGAAGCGATCGAGGCGCGAGAGCGCGAGGTCGGCCGCATCCTTCGGCAGATCCTGGTGCGCGCTGCGGGCTTCCGTCGTCTCCGCCGCCTTGAGACCGGCGGCGCGGCCGAACACCACGAGATCGATGAGCGAGTTCGAGCCGAGGCGGTTGGCACCGTGCACCGACACGCACGCAGCTTCGCCGATCGCCATGAGGCCAGGCACCACGTGATCCGGGTTGCCGCCTTTCAGGGTCAGAACCTCGCCGTGATAGTTCGTCGGGATGCCGCCCATGTTGTAGTGGACGGTCGGAATGACCGGGATCGGCTCGCGGTGCAGATCGACGCCGGCGAAGATCTTCGCGCTCTCCGTGATGCCCGGCAGACGCTCGGCCAGAATCTTCGGATCGAGATGATCGAGGTGAAGGAAGATGTGGTCCTTGTGCGGGCCGACGCCACGCCCTTCGCGGATCTCAACCGTCATCGAGCGCGAGACGACGTCGCGCGAGGCGAGATCCTTCACGTGCGGCGCATAGCGCTCCATGAAGCGCTCGCCGTTCGCGTTCGTGAGATAGCCACCCTCGCCGCGCGAGCCCTCGGTGATGAGCACGCCCGCGCCGTAGATGCCGGTCGGATGGAACTGCACGAACTCCATGTCCTGCAGCGGCAGGCCGGCACGCAGCACCATGGCATTGCCGTCGCCCGTGCAGGTGTGCGCCGAGGTGCAGGAGAAGTAGGCGCGACCGTAGCCCCCGGTCGCCAGAATGGTCTTCTTGGCGCGGAAGCGGTGAATGGTGCCGTCCTCAAGGCAGAGCGCCACGACGCCGCGGCAGGCGCCATCCGCGTCCATGATGAGGTCGATGGCGAAGTACTCGATGAAGAACTCCGCCGAGTAGCGCAGCGACTGGCCATAGAGCGTGTGCAGCATGGCGTGGCCGGTGCGGTCCGCAGCTGCGCACGTGCGCTGCGCCGGCGGGCCCTCGCCGAACTCGGTGGTCATGCCGCCGAACGGGCGCTGATAGATGCGGCCATCTTCGGTACGGCTGAAGGGCACGCCGTAGTGCTCCATCTCGTACACGGCCTGCGGCGCATTCCGGCAGAGGTATTCGATGGCGTCCTGGTCGCCGAGCCAGTCGGCGCCCTTGACGGTGTCGTACATGTGCCAGCGCCAGTCGTCCTTGCCCATATTGCCGAGCGCAGCGGCGACACCGCCCTGCGCCGCGACCGTATGCGAGCGCGTCGGGAAGACCTTGGTGATGCAGGCCGTCTTGAGGCCGGCTTGCGCGCAGCCGAGCGTGGCACGCAGGCCCGCACCGCCGGCACCGACAACGACAACATCATAGGTATGATCGGTGGTCGAATAGGCCTTGCCGTTGATCGCGGGCTTGGCGACACCGTTGGCTTGAGCGTTCATAGAGTCAGCTCCCAAATGCGAGCTTCAACACCGCCAGAATGCACGTCGCGCCGACGGCAATGGCAAAGAAGGTGTTGAGCATGAGGAGCACGATCTTGAGCCCCTCTGCATGGATGTAATCCTCGATCACGGTCTGCATGCCGAGGCGCATGTGGATGACACCCGACAGGATCAGCATACCGAGTGCGATCGTCACCATCGGGCTCGAGAGAATATCGCGCGCGGTCTCGTAGTTCGCACCGACGAGGCGGAGCATGAGAAAGACGGCGAAGACGACGAGGATGATATTGGCGACAGCGGTTACGCGCTGGCGCCAGAAGTGGTCGGTGCCTTCCTTGGCCGAACCGAGGCCGCGGACGCGCGCGAGCGGCGTGCGGATCTGCGCTTCGTTGGGCGAGGGTGTGGGGCGGAGCGTGGTCGTCATGGCAGCGCCCTCTCAGAGCACGTAGGCCGCGATCCACACGAGGATCGTCAGCGAGATCGAGGCAATGAGCGAGCCCCAGCAGAGCTTGTCGACGGTCGCGAGATCGAAGCCGCGGCCCGTGTCCCAGATCATGTGGCGGATGCCGCCGAGCATGTGATGGAAGAGCGCCCAGGTGTACCCGAAGAGAACGAACAGCCCGATCGGGTTCCCGAAGACCCACTTCGCGTAGTCGTAAGCCTCCGGACCGCCCGCCGCCGAGACGAGATAGAAGGCCAGCAACAGCGTGCCGAGGTAGAGCGCGCAGCCCGTGATGCGATGCACGATCGACATCATCATGTTGATGAGCGGGCTGTAGACCTGAAGATGCGGCGAGATGGGTCGCTGCGTCCCGGCGGATGGCTTGGCGCTGGCCATGCTTTCGGCTCTCGTTAGGTGGGCGCCGTGCCGATACTCCGGCGGGCGCCGGAGGACCATCGAAACGGGCCGCTATGCCTCTGACAAAGTGTGCATCCGCCGCCCGTTGCCGGCCGGCCACGCTCCACCGTGGCGACAAGGCCCCGATAACGCCCCTGGCCGCCAGAAGGGCTTTTAACGCGGTGCAGCAACCGGGGCAATTGCTGTGTTGGTTCTAAACTGGTTTTCTTCTCTGCCGAATCGGGCGGTCCTTCAACGGAAAAGACTTGGGCGACAGCCGCCTGCATGGCAGCCATCGCCCATCGGCACCAATGCGCAGGAAAGGCTCCTGCTCAGTGGATCTCTTCCATCTTGCGGAGTGCCGCCTTCAGGATTTCGATATTGAAGCCTGGCGCGCGCGCCTGATCGAGAATCACGGCCTCCTTGCGCGTGAGCAGATCGCAGGCGCCTTTGATCTTGTCGGCTACGGCGTGCGGGATCACGACGGCGCCATGACGGTCGGCGTGGATGAGGTCGTTGTGCTTCACGACCATGCCGTGCACACGCACTTCCTTGCCGAAGTCGTGGAGGTGCGTCCAGGCGTGGCTCGGCGCCAGCGATCCGGCCAGCGCGAAGAAGCCCGGTGCCCACTGCGGGATATCGCGGATGCAGCCGTCAGTGATCACGCCGACCGAGCCGAGACCCTTGTGCACCGTGCTCTGCACTTCGCCCCAGAAGGCGCCATAGCCTACTTCCGCACCATCGAGGTCCTGCAGGACCGTGAACGTGGGGACGCCGCCGGAGGCGATGTACTCGTAATAACCGATCCGCTGATTGCGGGCGGCGTCGCCGGTGAGCTCGTTCTGATGCGTGGCGCGGACCGTGCCCGTACGCGCGTAACCGACGACGGCGACGACATCCGGGAACGGGCACACGAACGGCTTCACCGTATAGCCGTGCAGGCGACGCTCAGGCGCTACGATCTCGAGGGCATTGCAGATCGTCGGCGTGTCGACGGTCTGAAGAAAGGCCAGCGTTTCGGCTGATACGGTCGTCATGGGCATTTCCTCATTTATCGAATGGAATTGTCTGGGGCAGCCCGCCGGCATACCGCCACGGAAGAAGGTGAACCACCTCTTCCCGGCGGCCGGCGGACTAAATTACTGCGCAGCGAGCTGGATGCGGCGCTCGTCGACGCCGACCTTGCGCGCCGCTTCCACGATCGCACCCCATGTGTCCTCGGGCAGCGGCACGCCATTGGCGAGACGCTCGGCCTTGGTGCGCTCCTCGGGCTCGCCGGGGATGAGCACCTCTTCACCAGCCTTTGCAGGCTTTGCGCCCTTCACGAAGTCGACGTAGCGCTGCACATCCTTGGGGAAGAAGCCGGATGTATCGAGCTTGGCGGGGTCCACGTAGAACGAGAGCATCCCGTTCGAGAACTTACGGCCGGGCTCGGTCGCGCCCGTGCCGGTGAGAGAGCCGCCGAGCAGCTCGCACATGAGCGCCAGGCCCGAACCCTTGTGGTCGCCGAAAGCGCGAATCGCACCCGTGCCCTTCTGATGATTGCGCAGGCCCGTCGGCGTGTAGTCGCCATAGAGCACGTGCGGATCATTGCTGACTTGGCCATCCGGCCCGATCAGCGCGTCCTCGGGAAGTGCCTTGCCGCCAAACGAGGCGTTGAGCACTTTGCCTTCGGCGACGACCGACGTCGCAAAGTCGAGGATTACAGGCGTCTTGCCGGGGCGCGGCACGCCGACGCAATAGGGCGCCGTCGAGAAGCGGCGCTCGGTCGCCCCGAACGGCGCGACGAGAATGCTGCCTGCCGCATTGACGAAATGCACTGACACGAGGCCTTCGGCCGCCGCCATCTCGGCCCAGTCGCCGACGCGGCCGATATGTCCGACATCGCGCAGCGCCACGCATGAAAGGCCCATTTCCTTGCACTTCTTGATGCCCAGCGCGACGGCCTGCGGCGTAATGGTCTGGCCGAAACCGTACTGGCCATCGACGACCGCGATGACAGGCGTCTCGGAAACGATCTTGATTTCGCGGTCCGCGATGAAGGCGCCTTCAGCCTTCCATTGCAGATAGCGGGGCACGCGCTGGACGCCGTGACTGTCGTGGCCGGTCAGATTCGCGATCACGAGATACTTGCCGATACGCTTGCCCTCGGCCTCCGAGCAGCCGGCCTTGATGAAGATGTCGCGCACGAGATCCTCGAGCGCCTGCGCCTTGATGCGGATCATTAGTCCTCCCGGAGGTGTCGGCTTGGATAGGAATTTCCCCCCTCCATGGCACAACGGCAGGTGGCGGGTCTACTGGGGAGAGCACGCCCGGAGATGAGGAGGGGTCTGCATCAAGCGAGGGGGTAGAGCTGTAGCGGTCGTTTGGAGGCGACGGCCGGAATTGAACCGGCGTACGCGGATTTGCAGTCCGCTGCGTCACCACTCCGCCACGTCGCCCCAACATCGAACCACCGCAGCCGGTGCGTCGATGAAATCGTGCGTCCGGGTGAGCCCCGGCTGCAAACGGCTGCCGGGCGCGACGCACCGGCGACCCTCTAGCACAGCCCTCGCCGAGCGCAAATAGGCACACACATCACACCCGAGCGGCGATCCGCGAATGCCACCTCTCGACGACGTGAGCTGACCGACGCCACAATCATCGGCTAGAGTATGAAAATGCTTCAGTCCCGCGCCGATATCGTGGTCCGCAAATCGCAAACGCGCGATGCGGAAGCGCTGGCGGAGCTTTTCGGCCAGTCCTGGCGGCTCGCCTACACGGGCATTATTCCTCACGCGCATCTCGAGGGCATCATCCGCCGGCGCACGGTCGAGTGGTGGCGCAGCGTCACGAGCCGCACCGAAGGCATGCTCATCCTCGAGGTCAGCGGGAAAGTGGCGGGCTATACGACCTTCGGCCGGGCACGCTCGAAAGGCCGCTTCCAGGGCGAGATCTACGAGCTCTACGTCACGCCAACGCATCAGGGGCTCGGCTTCGGCGAGCACCTCTTCGAAGCCGCACGCCATGCGCTCGACACGCGGCGGCTTTCAGGCCTCATCGTTTGGGCATTGGCGGAGAACGATCAGGCTTGTCACTTCTACTGGCGCCGGGGCGGACGGCCGATCGCGCGCCTCTTCGATGCCCTCGGCGATGCCAAGGTCGAGCGCATCGCCTTCGGCTGGCGCTAAAGTCCCTCTCAAAAGCGAAAAGGGCCGGGCATGAGCCCGACCCCTGTTTGTCCAGCGTGAAGCCAGAGACGCGAAGCCAGAGATCAGCCCTTCGACAGGCACTTCTTCTGCTTCGTGCTGTAGTATTTCATGGTGCCGCAACGGCCCGGGCCAGCCTTGGCGACCTTCTTCGCCGGCTTCTTGGCGGCCTTCTTCGCGGGCTTCTTGGCAACCTTCTTCTTCGCTACCTTCTTCTTTGCGGCCTTCTTCTTCGCAACGAGTTCGACCACGCTATCCGAGGTGATCTTCGTTGCCGGAGCAACCGCGGGTGCGGCCTGAACCGAAGAGAACAGGAACGCGCTGAGCGCTCCGGCCAGTGCCAGCTTCGCGAACTTCATGACAATTCCTCCACAGTGAGCATAGAGCTTGCAAGCAAGGCACCGAGCCGCTGCAGGTCTAAGCCCCCATCCGCAACGGTGCCAACAACACCCTTGCATTTTATTCTTAGCTTAGGAAGCAACACTGAATATATGCACAATAATAACCCCTCTCGTTGTCCGATAGTCACACATATTCCGTGTCCGTCTACTTGAATGGTTGTTAATCTGCCACATGAACGCTTGTTAATCTTGAGCTGAGACGCCAGTAAGACAGTTGTGCTATAGGTATTGTTGCTGCACTGCCGCAAATACCGGATAGCCTATGTCGCACAACACTTTCGGCCATCTTTTCCGTTTCACGACCTGGGGCGAGAGCCATGGGCCCGCCCTCGGCTGCATCATCGACGGGTGCCCGCCAGGGGTCGCCCTCAAGGCCGAGGACATTCAGGTTTTCCTCGACCGCAGGCGGCCGGGGCAGTCCCGCTACACCACACAGCGGCGCGAGCCCGACGCGGTAAAAATCCTGTCCGGCGTCTTCGACGACGACACAGGCCAGCAGGTGACGACGGGCACGCCGATCTCGCTCATGATCGAGAATACGGATCAGCGCTCGAAGGATTACGGAGAAATCGCCGAGAAATTCCGCCCCGGCCATGCGGACTACACGTACTTCACCAAGTATGGCATTCGCGACTATCGCGGCGGCGGGCGCTCATCGGCGCGCGAGACGGCAGCACGCGTGGCAGCCGGCGCCGTTGCGCGCGCAGTTCTCGACGGCGTCACGATCCGCGGCGCGCTCGTGCAGATCGGCAACCGCGCCATCGATTGTTCACGCTGGAACTGGGCGGAAGTCGACAACAATCCGTTCTTCTGCCCGGATGCGGAAACCGCGGCCCAATGGGCGACCGATCTCGACGCCGTGCGCAAGGCGGGCTCATCGCTCGGTGCCGTCATCGAGATCGTTGCAGAAGGCGTGCCTGCCGGCTGGGGCGCACCCATCTACGGCAAACTCGACCAGGACATCGCCTCCGCGATGATGAGCATCAACGCTGTCAAAGGTGTCGAGATCGGCGATGGTTTTGCCGCCGCCGCGCTCACGGGCGAAGCCAACGCAGACGAAATGCGCGCCGGCAACGACGGCAAGCCCGTGTTTCTCTCGAACCATGCGGGCGGCATCCTAGGTGGCATCTCGACGGGACAGCCGGTAGTCGCGCGCTTTGCCGTCAAGCCGACATCCTCAATCCTTCAACCGCGCCGGACGGTCGACAAGCACGGCCACGACACGGAAATTATCACCAAGGGTCGCCATGATCCTTGCGTCGGCATTCGCGCCGTTCCGGTGGGCGAAGCTATGATGGCGCTGGTGCTGGCCGATCACTTCCTGCGCCACCGCGGGCAACGCGGAGGCTAAGCTCTGCCGGGAACATTTCCCAGCGAGCGCAGGAACACGCCGAAGGTCAGCAGCCCCTCCGGCCAGGGGCCGTGACCGGACGCTGTGTTCAGATGGCCTGCATTGGCGATGATCGAAACATCCGCCCCCCAGGCAGCACCAAAAGCCTGCGTGCGCTCTATGCTGCAGTGAGGATCATCCGAACTGCCGATCAGGCGCGCGGGAAACGGAAGAGGCACCATGGGAA
>JAEYPL010000179.1 GCA_023410905.1 Pseudomonadota bacterium | reverse complement strand
CATCCAGGCCGCGATCAGCTACAAGGGCTTTGCCTTCATCGACGTGATCAGCCCGTGCGTGACCTTCAACAATCACCCGGCCTCGACGAAGAGCTACGAGTACGTGCGGATGCACAACATGGCCTCCGAGAACAAGCTCGACTACGTCGAACCTCAGGAAGAGATCACGACGGAATACGACGAGGGCACGTCGACAGCCGTCGAACTGCACGACGGCTCGCAGCTCATGCTCTACAAGGTCGGCGAAGGCCACGATCCGCGTGATGCCGATATGGCCATTCACACGATCCGCACGAATGCCGCGAAGGGCACGATCGTCACCGGCCTTCTCTACGTGAATGAGAACCAGCAGGATCTCCACGACGTGCTCGGCACGGACGAGCGCCCGCTCAACGCGCTGCCGATGAGCGAACTCTGCCCGGGCTCCAAGGCTCTCGAAGGCATCAACGCGCGGCTGCGTTAGTTTGTTTGCCGCGGGCTGCTGGGAAGGGTGCTCCGCAACCCTACCGTAATGCTATGCCCGCGGCCATGCAGACAGCTTCCACTCGCCACTGCGAGCACAACCCAATCCCCGCTCGCCCCGCGCGCGCCACTCCAAGTCTTTAAAAAGACGGGGGATCGGGGGTGTCCCCCGATTGGGGAGTGGGGCTAGCCCCACTCGTGGCGAAGCCACGATCCCGTCACGCCTCTGCTGCGGCCCTCGCCGAATTCCACGGTGCTGCGCCGATCCGCGCACGTGCCGCGTGATACTCGGCCGCCAGACGATCGACGAGTTCGGCCGCCGGCACGATCGCCTTCATGGCGCCGATGCCTTGGCCTGAACCCCAGATGTCCTTCCAGACCTTGCGGCGCTCGGCGCCCGAAGCAAAATCCATCTTGGAGGGATCGCCGGTCGGCAGGTTCTCGGGATCGAGGCCCGCGCGCGAGATGGACGGTTTCAGGTAGTTGCCGTGCACGCCTGTGAAGAGGTTCGTGTAGACGATGTCGTCAGCGCCGCTCTCGACGATCATCTGCTTGTAGGGCTCGATGGCGTTCGCCTCCTTCGTCGCGATGAAGGCCGAGCCGATGTAGGCAAGGTCAGCGCCCGCGGCCTCCGCGGCGAGGATACCATCGCCGCTGCCAATGGCGCCGGAGAGCGCGATCGGGCCATCGAACCACGTGCGCACCTCGTGCACGAGCGCGAATGGATTGATCTTGCCCGCATGGCCGCCGGCACCCGCTGCGACGAGGATGAGCCCGTCGGCGCCCTTCTCAATGGCCTTCTTCGCAAAGGTGTTGTTGATCACGTCGTGGAGCACGATGCCGCCGTACGAATGCACGGCCTCGTTGACCTCCTCGCGCGCGCCGAGCGACGTGATCACGATCGGCGCCTTGTGCTTCACGCACATATCGACGTCGTGCTTGAGACGCTCGTTCGTGCGGTGGACGATCTGGTTGACTGCGTAGGGGGCCGACGGGCGGTCCGGATGCTTGGCATCCCACTCGCCGAGCTCGTTCGTGATGCGCTTCAGCCATTCGTCGAGAAGCTCCGGCGGACGCGCATTGAGCGCCGGGAACGAGCCGACGATACCGGCCTTGCACTGGGCAATGACGAGGTCGGGGTTCGAGACGATGAAGAGCGGCGAGCCGATGACGGGAATGCGCAGGCGCTTCTTCAGGAGATCGGGGAGCGACATGCCGGGCGTTTTCCTCGGAAGATGACTTGTTCTGCAAGTGAGAGTTTCAGGATCGGGACACTAGCAGGCAGGCAGGGCGGTCGTCATGGGGAAGTGGCGAGCGGCCGCAGGAGGGTGCTGAGTGTTTCGATGGCGCCAGGAGCAAGGACGCGCGCGTCGTCACCTGCCCATGCGGTTTCGAGGCAGAGCATGCGCCGATATTCGCCCTCAGCCATGTCGCCGAGGCGCGCAGACTTCTCGATCCATGGGTTCCAGACGACGAGGCTGCGGCTGGTGCCGGCGCCATCAACCTCGGTAATGCGCTCCCCTTCGTGAAGGCGGGCGCCGCCCACGGGATAGATCCGGTCGACTTCGCGATCGATGGCGAGATCGCCTGACTGCACCTTACGGGCGTCCCCATCGAGCTTGTCGGCATAGGTGGCCGCAGCGAGGCCTGAAACGCTGACGCGCGCGATGTCGTCGACCGCGAGATAGGTGTGCAAGGCTGCTGAAATGCCGACAGACGCCGTCCCATCGTTCCGCGTCGTCAGCGCGACGCGGAGCACATCGCTGAGTTCCACCTCAAGTGAGGCGTGCAGCGTTCCATGCCGCAGCGACAAAGTCACATGGTTCGTTTCTCGCGCGATGACGTCCCAGGTTGCGAGGCGCGCAACGCCGTGGGCGAGTTTGCTCGGATCATCGGGATGTGGTCCGAACCATGGCCAGCAGACCGGAATGCCGCCGCGGAGCGGTTTGCCGGGAAGGCGGATGGTCGAGCACCAGAGCATGTCGCGGCCGTGGTGGCGCCAGGCAACGACGTGCGCGCCAAGCGGCGAGACCAGCGCTTCATTCGCGCCATGAACGAGCCGCAGCACTGGCCCTGCCGCGGGATTCTCGACGATACTCATGGACACGCTTGCCGCTATCAGCCGAAGCGGGCCTTCGAGACCTCGATCGTATCCTCGAAGGTCCTGAGCCCGGTCGTCGGGGCCGAGACGAGCACCGCCATGTTGCCGGGCTTGTGCTGGTTGCGCAGCATCCGCGTATGCGCCTTGGGGATCTGATCCCAGGCGAAGACCTCCGACATGCAGGGATCGATGCGCCGCTCGACCACGAGTTTGTTGGCCTGTGCGGCCTGGAGGAGGTTCGCGAAATGCGAGCCCTGCACGCGCTTCTGGTGCATCCAGAGATAGCGCGCATCCATGGTAAGATTGTAGCCCGTCGTGCCGGCGCAGATGACGACCATACCGCCGCGCTTCACGAGCAGCACGGACACGGGGAATGTCGACTCGCCCGGGTGCTCGAAGACGAAGTCGACGTTGTTCCCTTTGCCGGTGATCTCCCAGATGGCTGCGCCGAACTTGCGCGCTTCCTTCATCCAAGTGCCGAATTCGGGCGAGTTCACTGTCGGCAATTGGCCCCAGCAGTTGAACTTCTTGCGGTTGATGACGCCCTTGGCGCCGAG
>JAEYPL010000155.1 GCA_023410905.1 Pseudomonadota bacterium | reverse complement strand
GGATTGCCCCGATGGTCGATCGTCGACCGTCGTACGGGGGATTTGCGGTTGAACTGGCAGCATGTCTGTTGAGTGTCGAGGGGGACGAGCCAGTTGTTCTTATCGACGAAGGAAACACGGGCGAAGCGCGCTTTCCGAGCGTGGCCTTCGATCCTGGAGCCCATGAATCTCTGGACCTAGGTGTCCGGGACTGGCTCCTCGACAACACCGGTCTCGAGCTTGGGAAACTCGAGCAGGTACACACCGCGCGCCGCAGTGGCGCCGGCAGTGGGATCGGAGAATCATGCTCCGCCCTGTCCATCGGCTTTCTGGGGCTCGTTCCGCCCCAGCAGCGCACATTGGTCACGCGGGGCACATGGCGCCGCTGTCTCGACTTCATGCCATGGGAGGATCGCCGCAGACGCGGCGGGCTTACGGGTCATGAACGGGTTGGCCAGTTCCTGCTGAGCCGTCTGCACGCTTCGACGCTGGCCGGCGAGCAATCGCTGGAGCGTCAATCGCGCCGTATTCGCGGTGCGTTCGGCCTCGACAGTACGCCGTGGGACGAGTCCGCCACGCTTGAGCGCTGTGCGCTGGTGCAGGGCCTCGCGCCATACGCAAACGAGCCGAGCGGTCTCGCCTTCATCGAGGGCATGACACTCGAGACCATACTGCCGCCACGCATGGTCGCGGATCATCTCCAGATCCTCGCCTCCGCGATCGGTCGTCTC
This sequence comes from Pseudomonadota bacterium, assembly GCA_023410905.1. GTDB lineage: Bacteria > Pseudomonadota > Alphaproteobacteria > Rhizobiales > Hyphomicrobiaceae. The sequence goes on along the minus strand of JAEYPL010000155.1, from coordinate 10,607 downwards.
AGAACGCGCCTGCGTGTTCGTCCGATTGCCGTGGATCTGGTGCCGCCCGTCTTTACGCTGCTCGATCTGCAGCGCTCAGCGGAGGCGATCCTCGGGCCGAGCCTGCACAAGCAGAACTTCCGCCGTTACGTGGAAGGCGCGGGTGTCATCGAGGCTACGGGCACCATGCGCCAGCAGACCGGAGGGCGCCCTGCGCAGCTCTTCCGATTTCGTCGCGAAGGCATGAGCGAGCGCCGTCTCGCCTCGCGCCGGCTTGCGGCAACAGGCACGCTTCAGCGCGCTTGATTTCCACTTCGCTGGATGTCACCTCTGGGCGGGTCGCGCTTGCGTCCCGCCCACTACTTTTTCTGGGTTGGAGTGGCGGACCTTAAATGCGCCTTACGCCTGTGACGATTTCAACGCCGCATTTGAGGACCGAAGTTGCTTTGGGTGCGGCGGATCGTGAGGTGAGATGGAAGCAGTTAAGTGGATCGTCGTCTGGGGCATTGTCGCGACCGCGTCGGCGGTACTGGCAGGGATCATCGCGAGCTACAAGCGTCGTGACCACTCCGCCTGGGCGGCCTGGAGTTTTGTCTTTCCGCCGCTTCTGATCGTCGTCGCGCTTCTGCAGACGAACCAGGGCCCGCGTCCGCGCCGCCCACCCATGGACCACGACGACGCCACCGCCGGCTGAGGCCGCTGCTTGTCGCCAACCGGCTTCAGTCCCTGTTCTCTCCGACCGCACTGCCCGTGATCGCTGCCTGCGCAGCAGCAAGGCGCGCGACATTCAATCCTTGTCGCGCGCTGCGGCGTTGGCGCTGATTGCCGCCTGCGCAGCAGCTAGGCGCGCGACGGGTACGCGGAACGGCGAGCAGGACACGTAGTCGAGGCCTGTCTCATGACAGAAGGCGACCGAGCGTGGATCTCCGCCGTGCTCGCCGCAGATACCGATCTTGAGGTCGGGCTTCACTTTGCGACCGCGCTCCGTACCGATCGCAACCAACTCGCCGACGCCCTCGCGGTCGATGGAGACGAACGGATCCTGCTCGAAGATCGCCTTCTCGGTATAGTTCGCGAGGATCGGTGCGGCATCATCGCGTGAAAGGCCGATGCACGTCTGCGTCAGGTCATTGGTGCCGAACGAGAAGAACTCCGCACCATCTTCGCCTGTCGCGATTTCGGCCGCTTTCAGAGCCGCGCGCGGCAGCTCGATCATGGTGCCGATCAGGTAGGTGAGTTTCGTGCCGCTCTCTTTCTCGACGGCACGTCCCGTTTCGCGGATGACGCGCGCGAGCAGATCGTATTCCGTGCGGTAGGCAACGAGCGGGATCATGACCTCGGGCGTCACGCCCTTGCCCGTGCGCTTCGAGACGGCGACCGCGGCTTCGAAGATTGCGCGGGCCTGCATCTCGGTGATCTCGGGATAGCGCACCGCGAGGCGGCAACCACGGAAGCCGAGCATGGGATTGAATTCGTGCAGCTCGGTGACGCGCGCTTTCAGCGTTGCGGGTGGGATACCGAGCGCCTGCGAAACCGATGCGATCTCGCGATCCTCGTGCGGCAGGAACTCATGGAGCGGCGGATCGAGCAGGCGGATGGTCACGGGCCGCTCGCCCATGATCTCGAAGAGCTGCTCGAAATCGGCGCGCTGCATGGGCAGGATCTTCGCGAGTGCCTTGCGGCGGCCCTTCTCGTCGGTCGCGCAGATCATCTCGCGCATGGCGAGGATGCGATCTTCATCGAAGAACATATGTTCGGTGCGGCAAAGGCCGATGCCTTCCGCGCCGAAGCTGAGGGCGGTTTCCGCGTCGCGCGGCGTATCCGCATTCGCGCGCACCCCGAGGCGACGCACGCTGTCGGCCCAGCCCATGATCGTTGCGAAGTCGCCGGAGAGTTCGGGCTGGCGCATGGGCACCGCGCCTTGGATGATCTCACCTGCGGTGCCGTCGATGGTGATGAGGTCGCCCTTCTTGAACGTGCGGCCGTTGGCCGTCAGCGTCCCGGCCGCCATGTCGATCCTGAGCGCGCTCGCGCCGCACACGCACGGCCGTCCCATGCCGCGCGCGACAACGGCCGCATGGCTCGTCATGCCGCCGCGCGCCGTAACGATGCCGGTTGCCGCGTGCATGCCGTGAATATCCTCGGGGCTCGTCTCAACGCGCACGAGAATGACGTCGCGCCCCTGCGATTTGAGCGCCTCCGCTTCATCGGAGCCGAAAACGATCTCGCCCGCAGCCGCGCCCGGCGAAGCCGGCAGTCCCGTGGCGATGATGCGCTTCTCGGCATCCGGATCGATCGTCGGATGGAGGAGTTGGTCGAGCGTGCCCGGCTCGATGCGCATGAGGGCTTCCTCGCGCGAGAGAATGCCCTCCTCGGCAAGCTCCACGGCAATGCGGAAAGCTGCAGCCGTCGTGCGCTTGCCCGCGCGCGTCTGCAGCATCCAGAGCTTGCCCTCCTGCACGGTGAACTCGATGTCCTGCATATCGCGATAGTGACGCTCGAGCAGGTCGAAGATGCGCGTGAGCTCGGTGAATGTCTCCGGCATCAGGGCTTCGAGCGACGGCGCTTCCTCGCCGGCTTCCTTGCGCGCGGCCTCGGTGAGCGGCTGCGGCGTGCGGATACCGGCCACCACGTCCTCACCCTGGGCATTGATCAGGAACTCGCCATAGAGCTGCTTGGCCCCCGTCGAGGGATTGCGCGTGAAGGCGACGCCCGTCGCCGAGGTCGGCCCCATGTTGCCGAACACCATGGCCTGGATATTCACGGCCGTGCCCCAGTCGTCAGGGATGTCGTGCAGGCGGCGATAAGTAATGGCGCGCGCATTCTGCCACGAGCCGAACACTGCCGAGACGGCGCCCCAGAGTTGCTCGTTCGTGTCCTGCGGGAAGGGCTTGCCGATCTCGTTCTCGATGGCCGTCTTGTACTCGGTAATGACCTTCTTCCAATCGGCGGCATCGAGATCCGTGTCGAGCGAGAAGCCGTTTAGGTTCTTGTGGTTCTCGAGAATGTCCTCGAACACGCCATGATCCACCCCGAGCACGACATCGGCGTACATCTGAATGAAGCGGCGATAGCTGTCGTAGGCGAAGCGCGCATTGCTCGATCGCGCGGCCAGGCCCTCGACGGTCTGGTCGTTGAGACCGAGATTGAGGATGGTGTCCATCATGCCGGGCATAGACGCGCGTGCGCCGGACCGCACGGACACGAGGAGCGGCGCCTGCGGATCGCCGAACGTCGCACCGACGTCGCGACCGATCGCGTCGATGGCAGCACGCACGTCCACCTGCACGCCCTCGGGGATCTTGCCGCCGTTCGTCTGGTAGGCCGTGCAGACCTCGGTCGTGATCGTGCAGCCGGGTGGGACGGGAAGGCCCAGCGCGGCCATCTCGGCGAGGTTCGCGCCTTTGCCACCGAGCAGAGTCTTCATGCCGGCCTTGCCGTCCGTCCGCGAGGGGCCGAACAAATAGACATGGCGGGGGGCTGAATTGGCGGCTGTCGTCATTGGATGAATCCCCACGTCGGGCACAAGCAGAAACGCGCGCTTGGCTTATCAGGCCAGAGCGCTCCGGAAAAGATTGGGCGCCGGGGAAAAGATTGGCTGGTGGCTGATCAACGTCGCCGCGCAGCAGGTGGTTTCGGAACTCCCGCGGGTGTCTTGGGTTCTTCCTCGGCAATCGAACGATGTGAGGAAGTACAATGAAAGCTTTGAGCCGTCCTATTCTTGCGAAACTCATGTTGAGCGGCGCCATCGCAGCATCTCTGAGCTTGTCCATCGAGCCGGCACGAGCTCAAACAAACAACGACAAGGCTGGGCAGATACAGCAGGGGACGCAGCCGCCGTCGTCAGTCCCCCCCGCGACCATCGAACGATCGGAAGTCCCGAAGCCGCCCGATAATTCGCCGGACGCGAAAGTACCTCCGGGCCAGCCTGTACCGCCTGAGCAGCCCTATCCGCCGAAAACGGAGAAACAGGAGAAGCAGGACAAGAAGAGCTAGTCGCGGCCCACAGTGGCGCCTCGCGAAGCCGTCGCTTGCGGTCGTGTTGAGGGCCGCTGTCCTTGACGGTCGGAATGTCGGGTCGATACAAGCGGAATGTCGATGGCACCCGCCTTTCCGATCCCACTTCGCAAGGATGCTTCCGAATGAGCGACCAGCTTCGCAGTGTTCTCAAAACCCTCGACGGTGGTCAGCAGGCGGCGCTGGACCGGCTATTCGACTTCCTGCGGATCCCGAGCATCTCGACCGATCCGGCCTATAAGGCAGATTGCCAGCGGGCGGCGGAATGGTGCGCGAACGAGTTGACCGACATCGGCTTCGCCACGGCGAAAGTCGTGCCGACGACCGGGCATCCGATGGTCGTGGCACACGATCGCGCGAAGGTGCCGGCGGGCATGCCGCACGTTCTTTTTTACGGCCACTACGACGTGCAGCCGCCCGATCCGCTGGAACTCTGGAAAACACCACCCTTCGAGCCGCGCATCGCGACCGAAAAGGGCAACGGCAAGGTCATTATCGCGCGCGGCGCCGAGGACAACAAAGGTCAGCTCATGACCTTCCTCGAGGCGGCGCGCGCCTGGAAGGCTGTCGCCGGCGATTTGCCTGTCGCGGTGACGGTTCTGCTCGAAGGTGAGGAGGAATGCGGCTCGCCGTCGCTGCCTGGATTTCTCGCCAAGCACGGCAAGGAAGTGTCGCGCGATCTCGCCCTCGTCTGCGACACTGGACAGTGGGACAAGGATACGCCCTCGATCACCACGCAGCTTCGCGGCATGGCGGCTGGCGAGCTCGTGATCACGGCGGCCAACCGCGACCTCCATTCCGGCCTTTATGGCGGTGCCGCCGCCAACCCGATCCGGGTGCTCACGCAAATCTGCGGCGCCATGCACAAGAATGGCAAGGTGCAGATTCCCGGCTTCTATGACGGCATCATCAAGCCAACGGCCAAGCAGCTCAAGCAGTGGCGGAGCCTCGGCTTCGACGACAAGGCGTTCCTCGGTGGCGTTGGTTTGTCCGTCCCATCCGGCGAGCCGGGCTATTCCGTCATGGAGCAGACCTGGTCGCGCCCGACGCTCGAATTCAACGGCATCACGGGTGGCTATCAGGGAGTCGGCACGAAGACCGTCATTCCCTCCAAGGCTTCGGTCAAAATCACCTGCCGTCTTGTTCCCGGACAGGACCCGAAGAAGGTGATCGCCGGCATCAAGGCTTTCGTCGAAGCGCGTCTCCCGGCGGATTGCACGGCCGACTTTGCGAGCCGGCCCGGCAGCCCGGCCATCGCCTTCGATACGACCGCACCCTACATCGAGAAGGCGGCGCGGGCGCTCGGCGAGGAGTGGGGCAAGCCTGCGCCTCTCATCGCGCTCGGTGGCTCGATCCCGATCGTGCAGTCGTTCCGCGACGTGCTCGGCATGGACAGTCTTCTCGTGGGCTTCGGCCTGGAGGACGACCGCATCCACTCGCCGAACGAGAAATACAACCTGAGCTCCTTCCGCAAAGGCGCCCGGAGTTGGGCGCGCATCCTCGCAGCGCTGGGACACGAGGGGCGCTAGCGGGTCACATTTCCCGTCGCGTTTGCGCGGCACTTCTGAGGTGTCAAAGGGCTGCGGGCAAAACGCCCTTGTGGATAACCTGTGAAGAACGTTGCCGTCGAAACGGCGCCCGATTCACATGAACGTGATTCGCTCAACACATCCGACTACGGATAGATTGAGTGCCTCCAATTTAACTAAGGCAGATCAATCACATTCCAGTTATGGGCAGTACGGGTTGTGTATTGATCACGGCAGAGACGAACTGATCAAATCGAGGCCGTCATTAAGTTGACGTGAACGGATAGCAAGCACTATCTGATGGCTATCCGCTCGTATCTTGATCTCCTCGACGCGAGACATGGCACGAGCCAGCGGTGAACCAAGTTGCAGGATGGTGCGTTCTTGCCGGCAGCTGGGGACAAAAAATGGGGGTTATCCAATGTCTCGTGGTTTCTTTGCGAAGAGCGTGATGGCTGCTGCCCTTGCGTTCGCTGTTGCGGCTCCGGCTGTTCAGGCAGCTGATCTCGGCGGCCGTCCGGGCTCCTACAAGGATGAGCCGGACTACGGCCCGCCGCGCTATATGTGGACGGGTCTGTATGTCGGTATTCAGGGCGGTTATGGCGCTGCGGATGCGTATCATTTCACGCCGGCCGACATCTACGGCAGCCCTGAGATCGATGGCTTTCTTGGCGGCGGCACACTCGGCTACAACTTCCAGAGCGGAAACATCGTCTGGGGCCTGGAGACTGACTTCTCGTTCGCTGATCTAAACGGTCGCGAAAGCTGCCCCGTAAACCTCACGTGCCGCGCCTCGATGGATTGGCTCTGGACCATTCGTGGTCGCGTCGGCCTCGATATGAACGGTTGGATGCCCTACATCACCGGCGGTTTCGCAATGGCGGATGTTGCTGCCAGCGATGACCTTGGTTCGGGTAGCGATACAGTGTCCGGCTGGACCATCGGTGGCGGCCTCGAGGTCAAGCTCGACCGGGCTTGGAGTCTCAAGGGCGAGTACCTCTATGTCGATCTCGACGATCGGTTCGGCATCGGTGGCACGGGTCGTGCCTCGATCGAAGATCTGCACATCGTCCGCGCCGGTCTGAACTACAAGTTCTAATAATAGGACTTCTGACAGGACGGCCGGCGCCCACCGGCCAGAATTCAGCAACTCGCCCGCCGGACAATCCGGCGGGCGTTTTGTTTTGCGCGGCTTCAGGCCGAGAGATGTTTCACTTTCGGCAGAACCTCCTTCGCCAGCAGGTCGAGCGAGTTCCGCCATGCCTGCGGATGGTCGACGTAGTCGAAGCCGAAGACGAGCAGATGCCCAAAGCCGCCGACCTCGTCGTGGATCTTCTCGATCTTCTCTGCGACCGTCGACGGCGAACCGATGATCCAATTGTGCTTCGCGCAATATTCCGGGGTGACGTCGCTGTCGGGCACACTCTGATCGTGCTTGAGGTATGTGAGGAAGTCGAAATTCGCAAGAAGCTGCAGGAAATACTCGCGCATCATGCGGCCCATGTGCAGGCCGACCGACAGGCGCTCGGCCTCCGCATCCGTCTCGGCGACGAACACCTCGCGCACGAGGCGCCAATCGCGGCGGTTCGGCTTGCGGCCCGTCCTGGCGGCGCCCGCCTCCACGGACTCCCAATGGCTCGAAACGTACGCGGGGTTCAGGTTGAGGCTCATCGGGATATAGCCGCGCTCGCCCGCGAGCTTGAGCGTATCGGAGCCCTTCGAGAGGCCCGCGACGCCAATGGGCGGGAAGGGCTTCTGCAGCGGCTTGATGTGCGGTTTCAAGAAGCCGTACATCGTCTCCGGGTTCTTCACGGTCCAGAATTTGCCCTCGTACACGAAGGGCTCGTTCGTCGACCACATCTTGAGGATGATATCGAGCGCCTCGCGCGTCATCTCGCGATTGGCGCCGGTGCTGCCGTCGACGTTGAACATTTCCCAATCGCTCGGCAGACCCGATGCCGCGACGCCGAAATTGAGCCGCCCGCCTGAGATGTGATCGAGCATGGCGACGCGGTTCGCGAGTTCGGCCGGGTGATGATAGGGCAGGAGAAAGCCGCCGGGTCCGAGACGGATGTTCTTCGTCTGCATAAGAGCCTGCGCCACGACGAGATCGGGCGAGGGGTGCGGCTCCCAGGGTGCGGTGTGATGCTCGCCGATCCAGGCTTCCTTGTAGCCGAGCTCATCGAGCCAGCGGATCACCTGCAATTCCCATTCGTGACCGTCCTTGAGCGGCCTCTCGGGGGGATGCGATGGCATTGTGAAATAGCCGAGTTCCATGAGCTTCCTCCATTGTATCGATCGGCTGCTGCGATCGTTGGCTGCAGCCTGTTGGCTCGGCGGCGGCAGTGACTGCCGTGCGCAGAGCAGACGCCGAAAAGCGGCGCTGATCAGTCTGCATCAGATTTGGGCGGAATGACCATGGCCTATCGTGATCACGGTTTCGCGCGCACGACAGCGGACGTATGCAATTGGCGAGGGCGTGCCGATGTTGCGTGTCGGTCTACAGGGCTCAGGCGCAGCAGCTGAGCGGCGCCCGCTCGGCTGCTTTCTTCGCGATCATGAGGCCGGCGCCGACCGTGCGCTCGGTCTGCTCGGCTGCCGCAGCGAGCAAGGCGGCGGCATCGTGCGTTGCTTGTGAGAGCGTGGACGGGCGCGTGAGAATGCTGTGGTAGGCAGCAATGCCGTGCGCGAGATTGATCTCCGCACCGCGGCCGATGCATCCGGCCAGTGCAATGACCGGAATGCCGCGTGCCGACGCGCGGCGCGCGACCTCGGCCGGCACTTTGCCGTACGGCGTCTGCCCATCGAGCGCCCCCTCGGCGGTGAGTACCAGATCGGCCTCGGGCAGGAGGCGGTCAAAACGCGTGTAGCGCATGACCATGTCGTAGCGCGGATGCAGCGTAGCCCCGCACACCGCAGCCAAACCGGCGCCGATGCCGCCCGATGCACCTGCCCCCTTCAGGGCGGCGACATCGACGCCGGTCGCCTCGGCAAGGCGCGTCGCGAAGTTGGCGAGCGCCCGCTCGAGACCCGCGATCTGTTCCGCGGCTGCCCCCTTCTGAGCCCCATAGACGCGTGTGACGCCGCGGCTCCCGAGCAGCTCGTTGTGCGGATTGACGGCTGCATCGATGCGCACATGCGCGAGACGTGGATCGAGCCCAGCGAGGTCGATGCTCGCGAGTTCGGCGAGCGCCGCGCAGCCGCGCGCGATCTCGCGGCCGTGCTGGTCCAGAAGGCGGGCGCCCAGCGCTTGCGCCATGCCGGCGCCGCCATCGTTCACGCCGCTGTCGCCACAGCCGACGATAATGCGCTCGGCTCCACGAACGAGTGCTGCCCGAATGAGCTCGCCGACGCCGTAGCTCGTCGTCGTTGCGGGATCGCGCCGATCATGAGGGACGAGCGATAGGCCGGCCGCTGCGGCGATCTCGATGACTGCCGTGCGGACGCTCTCCCGCCCGAGAAAGCCGATGTGCGCTGCTACCGGGATCCCGACAGGGCCCGTCACCTCGATGCCCTCGAGCGTGCCGCACGTTGCCTGCGCCAACGCCGCCGTGAAACCTTCACCGCCGTCCACGATGGGCGTCTCGAGAATGCGGGCGCCGGGCCAAGCGCGCGCGACGCCGACTGCCATGGCCGTTGCGGCTTCCTGCGCGGAGAGGCACTCCTTCAGTCCGCTCGGGGCAATGAGGACAGTCAGGCTCATGGCGGGTCCGTGGCTCCGATCTCAAAGGCAACTTGCCTACGGAGAACGCACGGACCGGCGGCCTATTCCCTCATGATGTGAAGAACGCCGCTGGATCGACAACGCTCATTTCCAGCCCCTGGCCAGAAGACCCTGCTCCTCGTCGACGGGGAGTGCGCGCGTCGCACCGAGTACGGTGAGCAGACCGTTGAGGGCATCCTTCTGGTCGGCGCCTGAGGGCACGAAGTCACCACCGCTCGGCGATGCTGTGGACGCGATCCGGGCGCTGCCTTCGACGATCCACGCCCCATTCGCGGGATTGCGGCACGCGACGCCCGCGATCTGCGGCTGCATCTGGGGATCGAGCGCCTCGACCTCACGGCAGATGCGCGCCCTGCGATCGCGGAAGGTCGCGACCACCATCAGGCGATCGAGACCTTCGGGCGTACGGCTGGCCAGCATGAGCGGCGTGCCACTCGGCTTGGTCTCCAGAATTTCGGCGAGCGAGGCTGCGGACGGCACCGGGCCCAGAGCCATGAGTTGCGCAGCGGGCTGCTGGCGCAGCAACGCCGCCGCGACGCCGACGACGAGCAGCACACTTGCTGCCAGTGGCAATGCTGTGCGCCACGTGGTTGTTCGCGGCTTTCGCGCGCGGGCCAGATCCACGACATTCGCATCGTGCGTTCGCGTTCCGAGCACCGTGTTGACGAGTCTGTCAGGTACAGGCTCCGCGAGGATGTCGGCAAAAGCCGCGCGCGAGATCTCGGCCGTGCGACGGAATTCCGCGACGATCGCCCGCGCTTCGGCGTCGTTCTCGAGGGCAGCGGCGATCTCGGCGCGCTCGGCTTCGGAAAGCGCGCCGTCCGCATAAGCCATGAGCATCTCGTCCGTCGGGCGGGTCATTGCGGCAATCCTTCTGCGTGTCCCGGCCTGGCTGGAGGAGCATCGAGGGCGCGCGCGAGCTTTCGGCGGGCCCGCGACAGGCGGCTCATGATCGTGCCGATCGGCACGCCGAGCACATTGGCGGCATCCTGATAGGAAAGCCCCTCGACCGTGATGAGCGCCAGCACCTCGCGTTGCTCGTCGGGAAGCTGGCCGATCTCGGCGCGCACGAGGGCGAGATCCGCTCGCGCGACCACCTGCTCGTGGATGCGGGCGTCGCTTGGAAGGCTCTCCACGAGATCGGGCGTGAGATCGTCGTGCTGGCGTCGCTTGCGGCTTCTCATGTGATCGATGAACGTCGTCCGTACGATCTGGAACATCCAACTGTCGAGGCGCGTGCCCGGCGTGAACTGGTCGAGACGGTCGAGGGCTTTCTCACAGGCCGACTGCAGCACGTCGTCGGGGAGGTCGCGCGAGCCGGCGAGCGTCAGCGCAAAACGCCGCAGGCGCGGCAGCAG
>JAEYPL010000066.1 GCA_023410905.1 Pseudomonadota bacterium | reverse complement strand
GTCCTTCACGGGGAGAAGGCCGGGATGAGGGGCGGCGGCATACGCTGACATCAACGCAAGTTTCCGCCCCTCGCCCTAACCCTCTCCCCGCACGCGGGGAGAGGGAACTTTTTATGGCCGCGCAACGAGCAATCGCAACGAGCCGTCGAACGCGGGCGCGGTGCGCAAATGGCCATACTTGTGATCCCAGGCGCCGGACGCGAGATCATGGCGCAGGCGCTCGACATAACTCGCGGCGGTATCGTCGCTGACAAAGCTCCACGCCGAGCAGGCCAGACGCGCAGCAGGTTCGAGCAAACGCTCCGGCCGGCCGTAGTAGGCCTCGTTGAATCCATCGCGGCACATGAGCGGAATAGGCACCGGCACGATCTCCGTCGTGCCGCCGAGTACGGTCGCCATGCGAGCGAGCGCGGGATAGCGCTGCGCCTCAGCGGCGAGCACATCCGGCGCGTAGTCGTTCAGCCAGAAGCGCTGCACGAGATCGGGATCACAGGAGAGTACGATCACCGGCCCACGCGTCACACGACGCATCTCGCGAAGTCCGTCCTCCAGCCGCGACCACTGATGCACGGAGAACGTCGTCATTGCCGCGTCGAAATGCGCGTCCGGAAACGGCAGTCGCTCAGCGACGCCATCGATGGCACCTGCGAGGTGTGCCGGACGCTGCGCACGCATGGATGCGGAAGGCTCGACGGGTGTCACGTCGCGATCCGTCGGCTCATAAGAGCCCGCGCCCGCGCCGACATTCAGAACGGATCGCGCACCCCCGAGCGCACGCGCGATGATCGCTTCGATCGCCGGCTCGGGTTGACGGAAGCGCACATAACCGCGCCCGATGCTGCCGTAGTCGGCGTCCCCCGCACTTCCGTCGGCTTTTCGCTCAGCCATTCGCACGCCTAAAAAAGTTCGGGGCGCCGAAGCGCCCCGCATTCACACTTTTTCTTTGAGAGTGGTCGGTCCGCCGAGCGGCGCCGAAGCCTGCCGGCCGATCTGCGAACCCGGCTTGGGCGGCTTGCCGGCCGCATAACCGTCGAGCACCTTCTCGAAGAGCTCCGGCGTCAGATCCTCGTAGGTGTCCTTGAAAATCTGCACCATCGGCGCATTGGCGCAGCTTCCCAGACACTCGACCTCCTCCCAGGAGAAATTGCCGTCCTCGGAAAGGTGGTGCGGATCATGGTGGATGCGATGCTTGCAGACCTCCTTGATGGCCTCCGAGCCGCGCAGCATGCACGGCGTCGTCCCGCACACCTGGACGTGGGCCTTCTTACCCACCGGCGAGAGCTGGAACATCGTGTAGAAGGTCGCGATCTCGTAGACGCGGATGTACGCCATGCCGAGCATGTCGGCGATGTAGCGGATGGCCGGTTCGGGAAGCCAGTTCTCGTGCTGCTCCTGCGCCCGCCAGAGCAGCGGGATCACGGCCGATGCCTGCTTGCCGGCCGGATAGCGGCGGATCACCTCTTCGGCCCAAGCGAGGTTCTCCGGCGTGAAGTCGAAGGATACCGGCTGATCGGGATGAAGTCTGCGGACGGACATGGAATTCCTGCTCGACGGTCGATTGGTGCGACGCGGAACGGTGATGCCATGCCGGCGCGCGTTGAGCAATGGTCACGCCGCCGCGGCAGGCATGTTCCAGGATTTCCCCGGCGCGCCTCAGCTCGTACCGAGGGCCCAGCCGACCATCGTGAGCACCGTGGCCATCGGCGCGAGCAGCAGGGCACTCTGCGCCCCGACCTTCAGCAGGTGGATCCAGACGCAGGCGCCCACAAGACCGAGCAGCAGCACGAGCGGCAGCGCGGCACCACCGAGCGAAACGGCCGATATCAGGGCAATACCGCCGGCGGCGAGGCCGATCAGGCGCGGCAGGATCGGGCGCTCGGCCTGCCAGACGCCCATGGGCCAGGAATTCTGAAGCGCGACCCAGCGATAGCTCGCGAGCGAAAGTCCCCAGGCGAAAGCTGCAACTGCAAGCACGAACAGCAATGCGCTCGACATATATGTCCTCCGACCCCACCTTAGAGCCGTGTCCTGCGGGCACGGCACGCACCCTAGCCGGCCATCCGATCCATCGCGCTACGGCCACGCTGCCGTTAGACCCCGAACGTGATAAGTCCGCGCACGTACGACGTCGCCGGGTAATGCGCGAAGGCCCTGTGGACAACTTGTCGTGCGTGGCAGATCGGGCCCAACGTGGCAAGAGCAGGCCTAGCCCCTTCGAAGGTGTCGTCAAGCGACGACAACCCGAACTGGCGAGAGCATATAGTCATTATAATTCAGATGCATAAATGATTACCCACCCAGCAGAATGCGCCATTGCGGCCGCGTTTACCGCGCGCCGCGTGCACCTCTCGCTGTGGCCATTGCGCAACCCTGGTCCGCAGCCGTGCGGTTTGATCGTCTTGGCGGCGCCAACTGGGCCTGACTTTCGCGTAAACCATATTAATCTCAGGCGCGCTCCCATCTCGAGGCTCGCGAGCGATGCTCAACCGTGTGCTGACAGCCCTTCTCGCGACCGCGGCCCTTTCCGGGCCTGCCTTCGCGCAGGCGCAAAGCTGCGGTCCGGATCGTTTCTCGAAGGTGGTGGATGATGCCGCGGCCGGGCTGCGCCGGCACAGTGGCGAGACGCAGCCGCGCATCCAGGCAGGAATTACCAAGCTGAAGGCGCGTCACGGCTGGCGCGACGATGAGCAGGCCGACCGCGCCCGCGAGCTGCTGGCCGACGCGGAGACCGAGGCGCTCGATCATAAGGCCGCGCAGCTCCTCGCCACGCTCGACCGCATCTCGGAGGAAGGATCGCGGCATCCCGGCGACTGCGCGAAGCTCGCCGAACTGCGCGCCACGGCGTCCGCACTTTCGACCACGGTCCGCCAGAAGAGCGATCTCGTGTTACAGCGGATCGATCACGCTCTCACATTGCCGGCGGGCGAACGCCCATTGAAGCAGGCCGAGACCGCTCTCATACGCGCGCCGTCGCTGAGCGCCATGCCACCACGTGACGATATGGCCCCGCGGCCGATCGAAGTCGCCCGCCAGGACGAGACCACGACGGCCGCAGCCGCTAATCCCCCATGGACAACCCCATGGGCGGCGCCGCTGGTACCATTACCGCCCGCCGAGGCGCCGCTCGGCCAATGGACCGTGACCACGACACCGCAAGCTGCCGATCCGCCGCCGGCTGCCGTGCCGCCATTGCCTATTCCTCGCCGCGTCGCGGCGATTACGCCCTCGGTAGCGCCCATTCCGCCGCCGGCCAAGGCGGGCGCGCCGAAGCCAATTCCGACGACCGATACGTACTCGATGGATGAGATCAAAACCGCAGCCCGCGGTGGTCTCCCGAATTGGTCGGCGAATGTCGCAAGCGTCATCGAGCACGCTTTCTCGAACTATGGCCGGCCGACGGCCTATGTCATCGGCGAGGAGGGTGGTGGCGCCTTCATCGCTGGCGTGCGCTACGGTAGCGGCAAGCTCTACATGAAGGGCAAGCCGGTCGGGAAGGTCTACTGGCACGGCCCATCCGTCGGCTATGATTTCGGCGCCGCCGGCTCGCAGACGCTATTCCTCATCTACGGGATGCGTGAGGCGGGGCACATCTATCGGGGCTTCTCCGGCATCGATGGCGCGGCCTACTTCATCGGCGGCGCGGGCATTACGTTCCTCAACAACGAGGAAATCATCATGGCGCCGATCCGCACTGGGCTGGGCTTCCGTCTCGGCGCCAGCATCGGCTACATCCGCTTCGCCTCGAAGCCGACGTGGAATCCCTTCTGAGCAGACTTTACCCGAACTTTGCGCGTCAGCCTGACCGCCAAGCGACGCGCGTTATTCGGCAGCATCCCTCTCGTGCTCCGGCCCTTCGAGCGCCGGCAGCGACAGCGCTTCGATCTCCTGAAGCGCCTTGCCCGCAATCCCTTGCAAGTCACCGTACATACCGACGGTCGACTCGATCACGCCCTGGATCTGCGTTTGCCGCTTCGCCCACAGGCGCGTCATTGTCTTACGCTCCCTGTCGAGATCGGCTTGCATGTCGGAGAATTTCTCGACGATCGCCTCGACGCGATGCCGGAAGCGCGGGCCCGTCAGATAGTCGTAGACCAGCTCCATCTTCGTTTGCTGGCCATCTCCTGCCTGTCGCACCTTGGCGATCTCGATCAGCGACTGACGCAACGCAATGGCGACGGGAACCGCGCAGCGGGATTCCGCCACCCAGATACCATCCACGTGATCGAACGCTGTCACGCCCTTGGGCAGCACATTGGAGACCAGCAGCGCCAGCTCCGCATTTGCGGATCGTTGATCGTCACGCAGCTTGGCGAGCCAGCCGTCGCTCCAGTTCTTCGTCCGCTTGGATTCCCAGAGTATGGTTCCGCAAGCTTGACCCGAAATGCCGAGCACCCGCTGCAGTACGTCGCCGCCGAACTCGCCCTTCGGCACGGGC
This sequence comes from Pseudomonadota bacterium, assembly GCA_023410905.1. Taxonomy (GTDB): domain Bacteria; phylum Pseudomonadota; class Alphaproteobacteria; order Rhizobiales; family Hyphomicrobiaceae. The sequence continues at coordinate 1,503 of JAEYPL010000066.1, read as the reverse complement.
TCGATCAGATCCAGCGGAAACTTCGAGCGCAGCAACGCCTCGAGCTCCAGCTCCAGGACCTCCCCCTGCAACTGCTGTGACCCCTGCTCGGCCTTGCGCTTCAGATCCTCGATCTGCCGCTGCATGGAGGAAATCTGCTCCTCCTTCTCGAGCACGCGGAGCCTGAGCGCCTCTTCGCCCTCCTGCCGGGCCTTGTCGCGGACCGCGACGAGCGACTCCTGCACCTTCTTCTCGATGGTCAGGTCCATCTCGCGCTTGGCATCGTCGAGCTCGCGCTGCTTGCGGATGAGGTCGGCTTGCGCCTTCTGCGCGTCGGCCAGCTTGGCGTCGCGCTCCTTCAAGACCTCCTGCAGGTCGCTCAGCTCTTTGGCCTTCTGATCGAGATCGGACGCCGCCAGAAGCTTCGCCTTCTTGGCCTCCTCGGCTGCGATGGCGGCGCGCTCGGCTTTCACCTTCGCGGCGACTTGCTCATCGACGGACGCCTTGGCGGCGGCAAGCTCACTCTCTTTGGTCTTGAGCGTAGCCTCGCGCTTCGCCACCTCGGCATCCTTGGCTGCCAAGGTTCGCTCGAACTGCCGGCGCGTCTGCTCGATCAGCGGAGCCGCGAGGGATTCGGTCAGCTTGATCTCGGTGCTGCAGGCCGGGCAATGGATGACTGGTTGGTTCATACGCTCCCATCCGGGCGGACCACCCGGAGGGCGACCATCCCATCTGCAATTTCACGATCGACTCATCCTACTATTTGTTCTCTAAATGTTCTACGGAAAAATTGCGCGTTCTCCCCGGGATTTTGGCCGCTTCGGCATCCCAGCCGCGCGAGATGGGCCGGGCTGGGCGGGCGAGGAAGAAGCGGGATTCCCCTCTCCCGCGCAAAAGCAGGGAGAGGGGTTTCAGATAGTGGATCAGCGACCGACGTTGGCGATGCGCGTCGGCACGCCGAACTCGCGATTGCAGATCTCGGCGAGCTTGGCCACACCATCGCGAATGGTCTGCTCGCTCGGATTGGCGAAGCAGATGCGCAGGCGCGACTGCCCGTGCTTCGGATCGACCGACCATTCCGCGCCGGGGTTGATCGCGACGCCTTCCTTGCCCGCGACCTGAAACAGCTTGGTGGTATCGACCGCATCCGGCAGCTTCACCCAGAGAAAGATGCCGCCCTCGGAGGGCTCGAACTCGGCAGCCGTCCCGAAGCTCGCAGCCAGAGACTCGGTCAGCACGTCGAGCTTGCGCTTGAGCACCTTGCGGAGCTTCACGACATGATCGTCGAAGCGGCCGTTGCAGTACTCCGCCATGATCATCTGCTCGATGGCGCCCGTGCCCGCATCGGACTTCAAGGCAAGCAGGCGGCTCATGACCGGCCAGCTCGCGACGACATAGCCCAGGCGCAGCGCGGGCGCGATCGACTTCGAGAACGAGCCGATATGGATGACGCGATCATCGCCCGTGATGCCGCGCAAGGCTTGCGGGCGCTCGCCGCTCCACACGAGGTCCGAATAGCACTCG
>JAEYPL010000319.1 GCA_023410905.1 Pseudomonadota bacterium | reverse complement strand
ATCTCCCAGTGCGGATTCTGGAAATCCGGCAGGTCGCAGTGCCCACTGCCGCCGATGAAGCCAAGAACGGTCTTTGCCATCGCGTCTTCTCTTCCCTTGGCCAGAATTGGGGCCTCGGCCGAAATCGAGAGCCCCAAACAGAATGCGGCGGCCCGAGAGCCGCCGCAGCATCGATCACGCGCAGCAGGCCGAGGGCCTGCAATCAGCTTAGGCTACTTGCAGAGCGTCGCGAAAGCCTTGCACTCCGAACCGAGCCCGCCCTTGCCGCACTTGAAGCGAACCTTGCTCACTTTGTAGCCCGGTGCCGTGCCGATCTTCTGGCCACTGGCCATGAAGCTCGCCCAGCTACCCCAGTCGGTCGCCTGGAGGATAGCTTCCCAGGCCTGGAACTTTGCGCCGTCTTCGGTCGTGTTCGTGCCTTGGGCGCCCTTGTTCACGCACTGGGCCGAAGCCACTGATGCCATGCCGAGCGACAATGCAGCCGCCATCGCCGCCGCGGCGATTCCACTACGAATCGTGCCCATAGTCGTCTTCCCCTGTCAGAGTAATCGGGTCGCTCTTCACAGCCCACCGGCGCCCGATTCGGGAATTATATCTCTAGGCGAAGCCGATCGCAGGTGCGCGCGGGCAACAGGGCACGTGTCATCAGAGCGTGAACCCGCCGTCTACAAGGAAGGCCTGGCCGGTCGTAAACGCGGCTTCGTCGCTCGCCAGATAAATCGCGATCGCGGCAATCTCCTCGGCCGTGCCGAGACGGCCCATGGGCTGGCGGTCGATGAACATCTGGCGGACTTCATCCTGCGGCTTGCCGAGCGCCTGGGCCTGCGCCGCGATGCGCGCATCGAGCGAAGGGGACTGCACCGTGCCCGGGCAGATGGCATTGCAGCGCACGCCCTTGCGAATGAAATCCGCCGCGACCGACTTCGTGAGGCCGATCACCGCGGCTTTCGTGGCGCCATAGACGTAGCGGTTGATCACGCCGCGCGGGGAGCCCGCCGCCGAGGCGATATTGACGATCGAGCCGCCGCCCTTCGCGAGCATGGCCGGCAGGAAGGCCGAAATCGTGCGGTGCATGGACTTCACATTGAGGTCGAAGGAAAAGTCCCAGTCGCCTTCCGAGCATTCCAGCACTGTGCCATGCGCGACGAACCCCGCGGCATTGAAGAGGATGTCGACGGCGCCGAATTCCTTGGCGAGCGCGTTCACGGCAGCGGTGTCGCGCACATCGAGCTTGCGCGTCTCGGCGATGCCCTCACGCTTCAGTTTCTCGAGGGCACCGGCGTCGAGGTCGGTCGCGATCACGCGGGCGCCTTCGCGGGCAAAGGCCAATGCGGTGGCGCGCCCGATGCCCGCGCCCGAAGCCGTACAGAAGGCAGTCTTGCCGCTCAAGCGCCCGGTCATGTCGTTCTCCCTGTGGATGGCAATAGGCTTGTTGTGAGCGCAAGCTTAGAGCCTCGGCCGCCACGGTGGAACTGGCTCGCGCGCTGTCCTCAGCGAATGGTTTCGCCGGGGTAGACGCCCCAGAGCTTGGCTTGCTCGACATAGCCGCGAAAGTCGCCGACCGAGATCTGGCACCAGCGGCCGTCGCAGCGCCGTATGCCGCAGATGACACCGGGCTCGAGCAGGGCGAGCTGGCGGGCCGATGTCGAATCCTCGTCGAAGAGCGGCACGGGTTTGGCCGCGCCGCTCGCGCGTTTTTCACCCGTAGCCCAGGCCATGATCACGCCGGTGCGTCGCGCGGACAGCAAGGCGTGTGCAACCCAGCCGACACTGCCATCCTGGTCGCGCACCTGGCGCCAGTTCTCGTGCTCCTCCAGCACCTCGACCGGAAGCCCGACCCTATTGAACACCCAGAGGATCTTGTGATCCATTCCCGGGCCTTGCCGGACCTGCACACGGTCGGACTTGAGGCTCACAAAACGTGGGAGCGGCTGGCCGGTCGGCCCGACGTTGGGCTGCCGGGTTTGCGCGAGGAGGGGCGTCATGAATGCCACGCCGAGGGCAAGCGCCAGCACTGCAACCGCAGCGCCGTGGCGCCTTCGTGTGCGGGGCTGGAGTGAAATGGCCGCCAAGTCGCTGCCTCGTGGATCCCTGATGCCGCCCAACAGTCCGCGGCGGCTCGAACGGCGGTGCCTATGCGATTCGCACCGTCGATGCGACGCGGCTCGCGGCTGTGATCTGTAACATATCCAAGATTGCGGCCGGATCATTGTCTGGGCGCGGAACGATCGCGGGTTGCGGTTCCGGGCGCTCGCGAGTACCACTCTGGCCAGAAAGCCGGCCGCGCCCCGCACGGGCGCCCGGCTGCGTGCGTGCTCATACAGCTCAGGGTGGCCCGTGGCCGGTCATAATCTTCCTTCCACCATCATGTCCATGTTCGTTCCGGTGCATCGGGACGGCTGGAAGTTTCTCGCGATCGGCGTCGCACTGGCGCTGCTCTTCCTCATCATCTGGCCGCCGCTCGGCTGGCTGCTGGTCGTCATCTCGGTGTGGATCGCCTACTTCTTTCGCGACCCCGATCGCGTCACGCCCTTGCGCGAAGGCCTCGTGATCGCGCCTGCCGATGGGCGGATCTCGGCGATCGAGCGCGTCGTGCCGCCGCCGGAGCTCGGCTTCGGCATCGGCGAGCGCCAGCGCATCTCGATCTTTCTTTCGGTCTTCGATGTGCACATCAACCGGTCGCCGGTGGCGGGCCGCATCAGTCGCTCCGTCTATGTGCCGGGCGCCTTCCTCAATGCGGCGCTCGACAAGGCGAGCGCCGACAACGAGCGTCGCGCGATCGTCATCACCACCGGGGCGGGCGAGGAGATCGGCTGCGTTCAGATTGCTGGTCTGATCGCGCGCCGCATCGTCACGTTCAAGGACGAGGGCGACATGGTCGGCGTCGGTGAGCGCTTCGGCCTCATACGCTTCGGCAGCCGCGCGGATGTCTATCTGCCCGAGGGCAAGACGGCGCTCGTTTCGGTCGGCCAACGTGCCGTCGCTGGCGAGACCGTGCTCGCGGATCTCACATCCGGTGAAGCGGAGCGGGAAGCGCGGTTGGGTTGAAGTCGCGCCTGCGGCGCGGTTTTCTTTTCTCCCTCTCCCCGCGCTTGCGGCGAGAGGGGCGGCGGCATACGCCAACGTCAGCGCAAGTTTCCGCCCCTCATCCTAACCTTCTCCCCGTAAAGTACGGGGAGAAGGGACTGCGGCGCAGTCGCCGCGAATGTCGCGCGCAAATGCGAACTAAAATTCCAAGCCCAGCATGACGCCGAGATTCTGCACGGCGGCGCCCGATGCACCCTTGCCGAGATTGTCGAGACGCGCGACCAGAACGGCCTGCTTCAGCGCCGCACTGCCGTAGACGAACAACTCGATTTTGTCCGTCCCGTTCAGTGTTTCGGCTTCGAGGCGCGGCAGTGTCGCTGTCGGCTCCTTGATGACCGAGACGAGCTTCTGGCCCTGGTAATACGTGTCGAGCGCCAGCTCCAGATCCTTGAGGCAAGGGCTGCCCGGCAACGTGTCCAGATGGAGTGGCACGCTCACGAGCATGCCTTGCCGGAAGTTGCCGACGGACGGAACGAAGATCGGACGCCGCGCGAGATTGCTGTACTTCTGCAGCTCGGGCAGATGCTTGTGCGTCATCGCGAGCCCGTAGAGCTCGAACGATGGTGCTGTGCCCGCCTCATAGGCCTGGATCATCGACTTGCCGCCGCCGGAGTAACCCGAAACCGCGTTCAAGGTGATGGGATAGTCGGCGGGAATGAGCCCTGCGTCGACCAGTGGCCGCAGCAGCAGGATGCCGCCTGTCGGATAGCAGCCGGGGTTCGTCACGCGCTTCGATGTCGCGATGGCGTCCGCCTGTCCAGGTGCCAGCTCGGGAACACCGTACGTCCAGCCGGGCGCGACGCGATGTGCCGTCGAGGCATCGATGATGCGCGGCCCATCGGCGCCAAGCGAGTCGGCGAGCGCGACGGCTTCCTTGGCCGCATCATCCGGCAGGCAGAGGATGACGACATCCGTCTCGGCCATGAGGTCTTTCCGCGCGGCCGGATCCTTGCGCTTCTCGGGATCGATGGACTTGATCTCGATGCCC
>JAEYPL010000269.1 GCA_023410905.1 Pseudomonadota bacterium | reverse complement strand
GCTCGGCATTCTCTGGGTGACGCGCATCTGCCAGGAATTCCTGCCGAAGGGCGTGCTCAACGTCATCACCGGCTATGGCCCCGAGGTGGGTGCTGCACTGTCGGCACATCCCGGCGTGCGCAAGCTCTCCTTCACGGGCTCGACGGAAGTCGGCAAGCTCGTCATGAAGGCGGCGTCCGAGCGCATTGTGCCCGTCTCGCTCGAACTCGGTGGCAAGAGCCCGTCGATCGTCTTTCCGGACGCGAATGAGGACTGGGTTGTCGACGGCATCATCGCGGCCATGCGCTTCACGCGTCAGAGTCAGTCCTGCACGGCTGGTTCGCGCCTCTTCCTGCACGCCGACATCTTCGACGATTTCCTCAACAAGCTCGCCGCGAAGACGTCGAAGCTCAAGATCGGCAATCCGCTCGACGAAGACACCGACATGGGCGCGATCATCAACGAGAAGCAGTTCCGCAAGGTCTGCGGCTACGTAGAGGATGGCCTCAAGCAGCCCGGCGCGACACTGCGCTTCGGTGGTCTGCCGCCGAAGGAAGGCCCGCTTTCAGAGGGCTTCTTCGCCATGCCGACGCTCTTCGAGCACGACGCCAACGATTGGCGTCTCGCCAAGGAAGAGATCTTCGGCCCCGTGCTCGTCGCCATCAAATGGACGGACGAGCAGGAAGCCATCCGCATGGCCAACCAGACGCACTATGGTCTCGCCGGCTACGTGTGGACCAAGGACATCGGTCGCGCTCTCCGCACCGCTCACGCGATCGAAGCCGGATGGGTGCAGATCAACCAGGGTCTCGGCCAGTCACCCGGTCATTCCTACGGCGGCGTCAAGCAGAGCGGCATTGGTCGCGAGTTCTCGCTCGAAGGCATGCTCGACAGCTTCACGGTCAAGAAGAACGTGACCGTGAACCTCATGACGCCTTGATTCTTGTTTTACCGCGGGCTGCTGGGAAGGGGTGCACTTGTCCCCTCTCCCCACCCTCGCGGGGAGAAGGGGAAGTACGGTGCCCCAACACGCGACCTGTCTGCATGGCGGCCGCGGGCATAGCACAGCGAGAAGGTTGCGAGCACCTCTTCCCAGCAGGCCGCGGCACTAACTAAACATGCTGCCCGCCGTTGATGTGCAGCTCGGCGCCGTTCACGTAGCTCGACTGATCCGTGCAGAGGAAATAGATCGCCTTCGCGACTTCCTCGGGCTCGCCCAGACGACGCATCGGAATCTGCTCGTTGACGATGCGCTCGGTGCCGGGCGACAGGATCGACGTATCGATCTCTCCCGGCGAGATCGCATTCACACGCACACCGCGGGCACCGAAGTCCGTCGCCATCTCACGCGTAAGCCCCGCGAGCGCCGACTTCGACGTCGCATAGGCCGCGCCTGCAAACGGATGCACACGGCTTCCCGCGATCGACGTCACATTGACGACAGCGCCCTTCGCGCGCTCGAGCTCCGCAAGAAGTCCGCGCGCAAGCAGCACCGGCGCAAAGAAGTTCACTTGAAACACGCGCTGCCAATCTTCGAGCGGCGTCTCGAGCGTACCGAGGCGCGCACCAGCCGCGCCCTTGGGGCTGATGCCGGCGTTATTGACGAGCGCGTTCAGATGCCCGCGCTGATCCGCAAGGCGCCGCCGCATCTCGGCGATCGCCCGCGCCGTATCCTCGGGATCGGCGAGATCGACCTGGATGTGATCTTCAGGCCCCATTTCCCAGGGGCAGTTTTCCGGAAATGAGTGACGCGAGCAGGTGATGACGCGCCAACCGGCCGACGCGAAGCGCTTCACCGTCGCGTGGCCGATGCCGCGCGATGCCCCGGTCAGGATCAGGGTCTTGCGCTCGGCAGCGTTGATTGGTGCCATCGTCTCCTCCCGGCCCTCGCCCGCGGCAGGCGCTCTGTCCGCGGCCCTCGTTTAGCCATCATCACCTATGGCACAAACCGATGCTGCGGCGCAAAAGTCGAACAAAACCCGACCGTTGAGCGATCTTCGATCTAGCACATTCAAGGGCTGACAAGACGTCGCATATGAGCTAGTGTCACACCCGCGTACGAAAAAAGGGCCGTGAGACCACGTCTGGGGTCTTCGCATCGCCCAAGTCTAGGGAGCAGGCGGCGCTCCAACGATCCCGGCACAGAGGATCGTGGAAGCCGAGTGTGCGACCGAGCGGTCGCGAGTGGGAATGGCTTAGCAAAAGGCGGTCCGTCAATCCGTCTGACTACCGGACTTCTGGAAAGCAGGGCTCACCGCCTTGCTTTTTTTGTGCGCGGATGCCGGCAAGTCTCAGCGGGCGCCCGGCGGCATCGGGTGCGGGAAGTACGCGCCGATATCGACGACCCCACCCGCCAGAACCGCGTACACAAGCGCAAAAACGCCGCCCGCGGCGAACGTCGTGATGGCGAACGTCCGCAGTAAGCGGGGCGCAACGGGTGCGCTTGCGGGCGTGCCAGGCACGACCTCACCCGCCTCGCCTTGCGTGCGCACGCCGAAAGGCAGCACGGCAAAGAGCACTGTCCACCAGATGATGAAGTAGAGGGCCACCCCGAACGTCAGGCTCATGATCGTTCCTTTGCTTGCAGCGCCCTTTCACTACGACGCCCCAACGCACCTTCCAAGGCCCGACGAACAAATGCCGCGCCGCCTTCACCGCGGCTGGCCCCGTTTGTGCATTTTACGCTTCGGTAACCTCGTTCATCATTCGGTGCCGTACAAGTGTCCCGATTTTTGTCCTTCGCTCTGTTAACCGCGGCCGCACTTGGCCTCGCCGGCATGACGCAGCCGACAGATGCCGCGATGGAACTCGCTGCCGAGCCCGCGACGTCGATCGAGCTGGTGGTGATCGAAGCGCGCGGATGCCCCATGTGCCAGCTTCTGCGCGACGAGATCGTTCCCGCCTACCGCGCGACGGCACGCGCCAATCGCGCGCCTCTTCGCTTCGTCGACGTCGCCCACGCCGATCTCGATACCATGGGCCTCACCGCTCCCATCGAGATCATACCGACCGTCGTCTTCATGCGCGAAGGCACAGAGATCGATCGACTCGTCGGCTACACAGGTCCCGAGATCTTCCTGCGCGCTGTTGGCGTCATCCTCGGGGAAAGCCCTCGAAGCGTCCCGCAAAAATGAAAAGGGCACCCCGAAGGATGCCCTGTGTTTCGTTTCGGAACGGTGATCGTCAGCGCGAGAGGATCGGCGCCGCGATCGCACTGGCAATGTGCCGGAAGGCGTTGCGCAGCTCGTCGCCCGTCTTTGTATTGTAGAACATGTGCGGCTCGCTGGCGCAGCCACGCAGCGTCACGACGGAGTCTGCGTCTTTACCGCCCTTCGGCTCGGGCAGATCGAAGCCGACAGTATAGACTGTGATACCTGCTGCGTTCATTGCCGCGCACATGTCGCGCGCTTGCTTGGTCGCCGTGCCGTTCGGCGCTTTGCAGCTCGCGCCGGACGAGCCTGTGTCGTAGTCGGGGATGGTCGCACCGGCCGTGTTGTTCGTCGTGCTGTTGCAGTACTGCTGGTTGTACTCGCCGTCCGTCATCAGAACAGCGACCTTCTTGAGCAGAGGCTGCCCTTTGTCACCGACCTCGTGCAACTTGGAATAGGGCTGCGGTTTGCTACCCTCAGGAAGCACACTCGCCCAGTTCGGGGATAGCAGATACCAGGCCCACGCGGTGCCGAGATGGCCGGCCGTCATACCGTTGGCCGTGAAGCCATCGACGACCGCCTTGAGCGTATCCTTGTTGCTTGTCATGGGAACGATGGGCGCAGAGGGAACGCACGCCGTATTGTTGCCGGTCTGATAAGCGCGCGGGATCCTATTGTTGCCTGTCGGAGCCGCGTCGGTGAATGCAGCCGCTCCGGTCCGCTCCGATACGCAGTACGTGCTCGTGCGATAGCGCGTGGAATTGCCTCCGCTGCGCTGCTTGAACGAGAGGCTCGATGTTGGGTTGTAGGCAACGGTGGCCCCGAGCGTACCGGCGTTGACTGCGGTCGAGAACGGCGCCAGAGCCACGCGCGAGGTGAACTCGGCCTGATCGGCCCAGACAACGATGTCGATCAGATCCTTCGCCGCCGACTTCAGATCCTCGATCTTGCTGCCGGCCATCGATCCCGTGACGTCGAGCATCAGCGAGACTTCGAGGTTCGTGCCTGCATTGCCACCGCCGGCGATGAGGGCCTGTCCACGCGTCGAGACCGTGATGGTGGGATGATTGACGAAGCTCAGGAAAGGCGTGCGGACAACGGTCTCGCCGATCATCGTGAAGGTCGATTCCACCATGTTGGGCGTGAACTCGACCACACGCGAGGGGTCTGCGGGCTTGTTTGAGTCGAAGTGGGCCAGCGCCTTTTCCTCGGCGAGCTCCAGGCTGTTCTCAAGCTGCCAGACGCGCGCTGCCGCCAGCACCGAGCTGTCGACAGCAGCCTGAAGCCGAGCCCGAGCGAGCATCGCGCGCCCATAGTCGACGGCGCTTCCGACGATCGTGAATACGACAAAAATCGTCAATCCGAACATGATGGCGACCGAACCGCGGTCGTTCTTCACCAGCCCGCACAGCCGGGACGATGCCGCCCGCCGCATCCGAATAGCCTGCCAAACGCCCGACATGACGCATACCTCTCACAGGACTAGCCCCGTACGATCACAAATAGAGGTGCGCCCTTGATTTTCCCTTAATCTGATCCCGGACAATTATTCGCAATTTTCTCTTTTATTCAAAGCGTCGCATCTGGGTAAATAATACATAACACCAGCGTTTCGATTTTATTTGCTATGCCGCATTTACGCCCTCAAATAAAAAAGGAGCGCCTTCCGGGCGCTCCTTTTCCATATCGATCGGCAGGCCTGCTACTGGCGAAGCGTGATCTGAGAAATCGACGATGCGATATGACGGAAGGCGTTGCGAAGCTCGGCACCCGTCTGCGTGTTGTAGAAGAGCTTACCGGGTTTGCTGAAGTGGCCGTCGCTGGATGCGCACGCCCGCAGCATATCCACCTGCGTTCCAGACGAGCCGAGGCCGAACCCGACCGTATAGACGGTGATGCCTGAGTTTTTCATCGCCGTGCACAGCGCCAGGGCCTGCGTATTCGAGCTGCCGAGCCCGGAAGTGCAGTTCGCCTTCTCGCTGTTGCCAGGTCCTGAGTTGCGATCCGGGATCGAGGCGCCTGTTGTGCCGTTCTTCGAACCATTGCAGAACTGCATGTTGTACTCGCCGTCCGTCATCAGCACGGCGTACTTCTTGACACCCTCGTACGACGGGGGTTCGGCGCACACCCTGTCAGTGCGTTTGCAGTCCGCCGAGAGGATCGGGGCCTCGCCCAGAGGACGGCGCGTGGGATAGACGTTCGCGGGCATGTCCTTCCACCACCGCGGCGAAAGCATGTACCAGGCCCACGACGTACCGAGGTTTCCACCTGTCCAACCGGACGCAACCAGCCCATCGATCGTGTTGTTCAGGAGGGTCTTGTCGTTCGTGAGCGGCATCACCGCCGTCGTCGGCTGGCAATTGCTGGCGCTGGAGCTTCCGTAGTAGACCCGCGGCAGTCGATCGCTGGAGAGCGGTGTAACGTCGGTATAGGCGTTCGTCCCGCCGCGCTCGGACACGCAATAAGCGCTGGTCCGATACCATGTTCTTTCTCTGCCGTCGCGGAAGTTGAATGCCAAGCTCGACGAGGGATTATGAGCGACGACGGGGCCGAATACCGACCCGGCATTCACCGCGTGTGAGAACGGCACGATCGCAACGCGCGAGGTGTACTCGCTCTGGTCATCCCAAACGAGAATTTTGACGAGATCTTTCGCAGCTTCCTTCAGATCGGCGATCTTGCTGCCAGCCATCGAGCCCGTTACGTCGAGCATCATGGCGACTTCGACGCTGTATCCATCATTGTCGCCGCCACTGCCACCGCTACGGCAGCCGACGCAGAACGTGGCTTGGGCCCGCGTGGAAACGCGCAACGGCTCACCGTTCAGCACGAGGCTCAGGAAAGGAACATTGACATCGGCGCTGGCTTCGGCCGTGATCGTACTGAGACTGCTATCCGGCGCGAGCGATGTGAGGCGAGCATTCACGCCCTCCGGCTTCATCGCATTGAAGTAGGCGATCGCCTTCTCCTCCGCGAGATCCATGTCCTGCTCGATCTGCCACACACGTGCCGCCGCAAGCACGGCACTGTCCACGGTCGCCTGCAGTCGATCACGCGCGAGAATGGTGCGGCCGTAGTCCACAGCCGCTCCCACGAGCGTGAAGACCACAAAAATCGCAAGGCCGAACATGATCGCGACGGAGCCGCGCTCGTCTCTCGTAAAACGTCGTCCTGAAAAGCGAGCGCCGGCTCGGTGCAAAACGCCCGAGGCCGATCTAATGAGTTTGAACACCGCCTTCTCCTGCGAAATTGAACGCTTCTGATGCGTGTATAGGCAGGAGACATGGACGGGCCATTAATATATTGAGTTATTAAGGAGTTCATCGTCGACGGGCATTAGATCACTAATAATAGACTAAAATTAACTATCCAATTCTGCGTCAAGAATTCTTCTTTCTCTTATTGGCATGGGCCGCCTCACGCGCGCACCGGGCCTGCCCCGATAGTTGGCCTCGTGGCGCCGCTCCTTTAATCTCTGGAATCGATCAACCGCCGTCCGGAGGCCCCATGCCCCACTCAGATCTGCACGGCCTGCCCCTTTCCACCACGAGCGCCGCCGCGGCCGATGCCTTTAATAAAACCGTGCTGAGCTACCTGAGATATAGGACGGACATCAGCGCAAACCTCCAGCTGACGCTTGCCGCGGATCCGGACTTTGCCCTCGCCCACGTGCTGAAGGGCTACCTCATGATGCTCTCCTTCAAGCAGGCCAACGTGCCCGTCGCCGTCAGTGCACTCGAAGCCGCCGGCGGTTTGATCAACCGCGCGGACGGGCGCGAGAAGGCCCATGCGGCTGCGCTGCGTCACTGGATTGATGGCGACCTCGACCGCACGCTCGCGGTCTGGGAGCAGATCCTCGAAGAGCACCCCCGCGACGCGCTGGCGTTGCGCCTGCATCACTTCAATGCGTTCTGGCTCGGCCGCCCCGGCGCCATGGCGCGCGAGGTCGAGAAGGCGCTGCCGCGCTATGGCGCGGACCTCGCCGGCTGGGGAACGCTGCTCGCTTGTCGCTGTTTCGCGCATGAAGAGCTCGGCAACTACACGCTGGCTGAATCCGCCGGACGCGACGCCATCGACGTCGACAAGGGGGATCTATGGGCCGCCCATGCCGTCGCCCACATTCTCGAGATGCAAGGACGCGCCGGTGAGGGCATCGACTGGCTAGCCGGTCTCGAGCCGCACTGGGAGGGCGGCAACAACCTCAAGCATCATCTGTGGTGGCATCGCGGGCTCTATCATTTCGAGCGCGGTGAGTTCGACACCGTCCTCGATCTCTACGATCGCCATTTCCGCAATCTCACCTCCCCGCTCGTGGAAGCGCAGCCGGACCTCTACATCGACATTCAGAATGCGGCGTCGATGCTCTTCCGGCTCGAACGGCAGGGCGTCGACGTGGGCAAACGCTGGCTCGAGATCGCCGACAAGGCCGAGGGGCGCATCGGCGACTGCCTCTCACCCTTCACGCTACCGCACTGGATGATGGCACTCGCAGCAACGCGCCGCTTCGACGCCGGCGGACGGGCACTGGAAGCCATGCGCTCGTACGCGAGCAGCGCAGGTACGCTCAACGCGCGCCTCGTCGCCGACTACGCACTACCGATCAGTGAAGCCGTTCTCCTGCGTGCCAAGGGCGACCCCGCTGCCGCCGCCCGCGTCATGCGGCCGGCGATCGGTGGGATGTACCGTCTCGGCGGCAGCCACGCGCAGCAGGACG
>JAEYPL010000268.1 GCA_023410905.1 Pseudomonadota bacterium | reverse complement strand
GTGACTTCTGTCACTGGCCGGCGCGCTTTTCGTTTCGTTCTCAGGCCGGCTGATAACCGAGCACGGCCTTGATCTCGAGAAACTCCTCGAAACCGTACTTGCCCCACTCGCGGCCATTGCCGGACTGCTTGTAGCCGCCGAACGGCGCGCTCATGTCTCCAGGCGCGCCATTCAGATTGACCTGACCGGCGCGAAGCTGCGAGGCGATCTTGCGCGCGTGTCCGAGATCACCCGACTGAACGTACCCGGCGAGCCCATAGACCGTATCGTTGGCCAGCTCGACGACCTGCTCCTCGCTCTCGTAGGGCAGGATCGAAATCACCGGGCCGAAGATCTCCTCACGCGACACGCGCATATCGGGCTTCACATCGGCAAAGACCGTGGGGCGCACGTAGTACCCGCGATTGAGGCTTTCGGGGCGCCCCGTGCCGCCGGTCACCAGCGTCGCGCCCTCGTCGATGCCCGCCTGGATGAGGCCCTGGATCTTGTTGAACTGGACCTCGCTGACGACCGGGCCGAGCACGGTGTCCTTCGCGGTCGGATCGCCGACCTTGAGCCCTTCCGCCGTCGTCTTGGCGACTGCGACGGCCTGGCTCTGCAGCTCGCGCGGCACGAACATGCGTGTCGGCGCATTGCACGACTGGCCGCTGTTGTTGAAGCAGTGCTGCACGCCGGCACGAACCGCCTTCTCGAGATCGGCATCCCTGAGAATGATGTTCGCCGACTTGCCGCCAAGTTCCTGGTGCACGCGCTTGACCGTGTCGGCCGCGGCCTTGGCGACCGCGATGCCCGCACGCGTCGAGCCGGTGAACGAGACGCAATCCACCTCAGGATGCGATGCGATCGCCTGACCGACGCTCGGCCCATCGCCATTCACGAGATTGAACACGCCCTTCGGCACGCCCGCCGCCTGGCAGACCTCGGCGAACAGAATGGCATTGAGCGGCGCGATCTCGCTCGGCTTCAGCACCATCGTGCAGCCGGCAGCGATCGCGGGCGCCACCTTGCACACGATCTGATTGATCGGCCAGTTCCACGGCGTGATGAACCCGCACACGCCGATCGCCTCGCGCGCAATGAGCGTCCGCCCTTGCAGCTGCTCGAACTCATAGTCCTTGAGCACGGCGATCATTTGCGTCAGATGCGCAACGCCGATCGCGGCCTGGGCGCGCGTTGCCAGCGTGATCGGCGCCCCCATCTCAGATGAGATCGCCTTGGCCACGTCGTCGTAACGCGCCTTGTAGGCTTCGAGAATGCGCTCCAGCAGAGCAATGCGCTCTTCCTTGCTCGTTTGCGAGAAGCTCGCGAACGCCTTGCGCGCCGCCTTCACTGCGCGGTCGACATCCTTCGCCGTGCCCATGCTGATCTTCGCGATGGGCTCTTCCGTCGCGGGATTGATCACATCGAGCGTGGCCGGCACGAGCGGATCGACCCAGGCGCCATCGATGTAGAATTTGAGAGTGTTACTCATCCTGTTTCTCCCTTGCTGGGTACGTGGCTGCCGAACGCACATCATCTGTGGTCGGTCAGTAGCGTTCTCGTACCTCCAGATTGCCCGGGACCTGAGGCCGCCTCATGTCCGGGCAGGCCCTATCGTTATATCTAATCGGATATAGAGCGGAAAGCTCCGTTCGACGCCTGTCACATGCATGTCGCGCGACTCTGGTGGGCAGAGGGATGATCTGCACATCAGCGAGCCAGGTATGTCCGCCTTCGTTACAATCGCTCTAGTGTTCGTTCTGATGGCCACGGCCATCCACCTCATGTCCATCGCTCTTGCAGCTCTGCGCTGCAGACGGTCGAGAACGCAGGCCACGCCCCAAGAAATCAGCGTCCCCGTCACGCTGGTCCGCACCATTCGCGACATCGATGCGCTGGAAGAGCAGACGCTACGCTCCACCTTCAGCCTGTCCTACCCCGCTTTCGAAGTGCTCTTCTGCGCTGCATCCGAGAGCCATCCCGCCGTTGCGAGCGTCCGGCGCCTCATGGCCGCGCATCCGCACGTGCGCGCACGCCTGCTGATCGGCGATGATCACATCAGCGCTAATCCCAAGCTCAACAACATGGTCAAGGGCTGGCGCGCGGCGCAACACGACTGGATCGTTTTCGCGGACAGCAATCTCATGCTGCCGCCGGACTATCTCCAGCGCGTTCTGTCGGTTTGGACGGCCGACACCGGCGCCGTCTGCGCGCCCCCGATCGGCAGCCAGCCGTCTGGTCTGTGGTCGGACGTGGAAGCAGCTTTCCTCAACACGTATCAGGCGCGATGGCAGTATGCGGCCGACAGCGTCGGGCTTGCCTTCGCGCAGGGCAAAACCATGCTGTTCCGTCGCGAGCAACTCGAGAGCCTGGGCGGCATCGCTGCGCTCTCGACCGAGCTCGCCGAGGATGCGGCCGTCACCAAGATCTTTCGCAACGGCGGTTTCCGCGTTCGACTTGCTGGCCCAGCGTTCTTTCAGCCGCTTGGGCGGCGATCGGCCGCGCATGTCCTTGCGCGCCAACTCAGATGGGCGCAGCTTCGCCGCCTGACATTCCCCGGCTGGTTTGCGCTCGAACCTCTCACGGGCAGCGCCATTCCGCTCATTGCTGCAGGCATTGCGGCGCCGGCTCTCGACCTCTCCCCCGCACTGGTCGTCACCGGCTTGGCGCTACTTTGGTTCGGCGCCGAGGCGGCCCTTGCCCGCATAGGTGGCTGGCACCTGTCCTGGCGCTCTCCCTTTGCCTGGCTTCTGCGCGATCTGCTGATACCCGCAATCTGGCTGCGCGCCTGGACAGCCGACACCTACGAATGGCGCGGCAATCGCGTTGCGCGTCAGCAGGACGGCTCCATCAGCATGACGACGGAAAGTGCCGTAGGGCTGCACTGAAGCGCGCCGCCTGCTGTCATCGATCTGATATGCGAATCCTCTAGATAGCCCCCATGCAATACGCCAATCCAGATAGCCCACCTGAGCGATCGAACGACACGACGTACCGCGCCGTCTTCATTTCCGACATTCACCTCGGTACGCGCACATCGCAGGCCAACGCCCTCCTGGAATTCCTCCGCACGGTCGAGGCCGATACCTTCTATCTCGTGGGCGACATCGTCGATTTCTGGAAGGTCCGGCGCGGACCGCACTGGCCCCAGGCGCACAACGACGTGCTGCAGAAGCTGCTGCGCAAAGTGCGCAAGGGGTCGCGCATCGTCTTCATTCCGGGAAACCATGACGAGGGGCTTCGCGACTTTTGCGGGATGCACTTCGGTGGCATCGAGATTCACCGGAACTGCATTCACCAGACGGCAACTGGACGGCAATACCTCGTCATGCACGGCGACGAGTTCGACATTGTCGTGCGCAATGCCAAGTGGCTCGCCTTCCTCGGCGACCGCGGCTATGAGACCGCACTGTGGCTGAACAATCCGCTGAACTGGGTGCGCCGCCATCTGGGCCTCGGGTACTGGTCGTTCTCGGCGTACCTCAAGAATCGCGTCAAGAAGGCTGTGGCCTTCATCGGGGCGTACGAGGAAGCTGTCGCCGGTGAAGCCCGCCGGCACGGCACGGACGGCATTATCTGCGGACACATCCACCACGCTGCCGATCGCCTCATCGGCGATGTCCACTACATGAACTGCGGCGACTGGGTGGAGAGCTGCACGGCCATCGTGGAGACGCACGCAGGCGAGCTGCGCCTCGTGCGCTGTAACGCCGACGATGAGCGGAGCCCGGCGAACGCAGCCCCCGAGCCGACTTTCGCGATGAGCTGAACGCTGGCGGCGTGAAGCTTCCGCCGCTCATGATGCGCCTGACGGGGCGGTCCGCGGTCCAAATGTACTGGGCTGATTGTCTGCCAGCTTCAGGATCAGGTCTATCTACGCACGAGATCGCCGCAACTGATCTGCGCTATTGATGCCGGGGCATGGGCCGCCGCAGCGCAAAGAGTGCCGGTTGCCACACAAACGCCGGGCAACTTATTGCGGGCCGCAAGCCGAGTGATGACGGGCGCCGCCCCCCTGACAGCGAAGTGACGCCGTTCGCGCGAGCGTCATCTCGCATCCATCTCGCGCGGCCGGCGCAGCCGGATCAGGCGTCGCGAGCGAAAGCTGCTCAGGAAATAATCATGCACAATTGCTGTTTGAACGTTTTTTGTGCGCGATTAGACATGCATTTTTGCACATCGCGTTGCACAACTGCGTGTTTCGCGATTGCGAAATTCCAACAACACTTAGGGACGCGGCGAAGACTGCACTTGAGCGATGGGCGACACGCAAGACGGCGAAAGCGGCAGCACCATGCAACGTTTGGCAACCAGACTCGGGCGAACGGCATTGACGGTTCTCGGACCGGTTCTCTTGATTGTCGTCTGGTGGATCGCCTTCAAACTGGAGCTCATCAACAAGGATCTCCTTCCCTCCCCGTTCGCGACGCTGAACGATACGGCAATCAACTTCGTCAGCGGCGACATGATCCAAGACTTCACGATGTCTTTGTCAGCTTTTTTCGCCCTAATGGCCGGCGGCTGTCCACGAAGAAGGTGGGGGAATTCAAGGTATCGCTCTATGCGTCGAAGACCTATCTCGAGACGCACGGCTATCCGCGCTCCCTCAGCGAACTCCAGGAGCACCGCTTCGTGGACTTCATCGACGACCATGTGCACGTCAAAGATAATCTCTGGCTGTCGGACATTCTTCGGCCGAACCATATCGTGTTCCGAAGCACCAGCCTCGTTGCCCAGTCCGTGAGTGCCTCGACGGGGCTTGCCATCGCGATGCTGCCGTCCTTTGTCGCTGCGAACAACGAGAAGCTGATCCCGGTGATGCCGGAGCTGTTCACGATGCGCGACATCTGGATTTCAGTTCACGAGGATCTCTTGCACATTTCGCGAGTCCGCGCCGTCATCAAGTTCCTGGAGCAGCACATCGAGAGGGATCAGAAATTCCTGGCGAGCACAGGCGGCGCGAAGCAAGGTGTCAGAGGTCTCAAGAAGACCAAGAGATCATGACAGCTCGGCTCCCATTGCTCGACGCAGACGGATGGAAGTCTGCCCACGTCCCAGCTTGCTTTTGATGCCATTCACGGACAAGCAGATCGAAAATCTCGATCGCCGTTTTCTTTGCCGCCGCAAGCATCGGGCTACCGCATCTCGAAGAGGCCTATCGCTTCGCCGAGCTGGTGCTCCCGCTCCTGCCGCGCGGTGTCGCAGAGATCCCGCCAGATGACTGGCGGGTTGCGGGCCAAATTGGAGAGATAGTTGCCAATCATCGCGCGCCACATTCAACCGAAATTCGTCGCGGAGAGGTGGTCAGGCACGCGCCGGGGATTGGGTCCTTTTATGGGCCCCTGGCCGGAGAGCAGAGCAAGTTTCTTCCTACTGCGTTGCCGTAAAAGCTGACGCGCAAGCACGCATTTTCCCTGCCCTTGCGCGCAGCTATGGGCCGTTTCGTTGCGAACTTATCCGCGGTTACCGAGAATGAGGTCCGAACCGCGCAGTCCGATCATGAGGGATGCGGCATTCGTGTTCGCCGACGTGATCTTGGATACGCGCGACGCGCCCATAGATCGGGCTGATCTGCGATATGCCCTCGTACATAACGATGACACCTGCGAAGAACGAGGCATAGAAGAGGATCACGACCTTCGCGAGTTCGTCGACGCCGAAATAGACGATGACAAGCGGGATGAGGGCGATCGGAGGCAGGGCGCGGAAGAAGTTGATCAGCGGGTCGATGAATGTGCGGATCGTTTTGTACTAGCCGAGAATGAAGCCGACGGGAACGGCGAGGGCGATGCCGCACAGCACGCCGAGGAATACGCGCTGCGTGGACATGAGGATGTCCATGGGCAGGCGGTCGCGCATCAATTCGACGAATCGCGTGGCGACTTCGTGCGGGGTCGGCACGAGTGCAGGATTGACCAAACCGCTGTGGTGGATGCCGTACCAAGCAGCCAGCAAGGCCAGCCAGGGGGCAAGAATGAGAACCGCTCGACGCACGTTTCCTCGAATTTTTCTAGTTCGTTCTGGTCTAAACATCCCAAACGTACTATTTATAGGATCTTTGATGCAAGCCCCGTTATGAAGTGCTCATGCCACAAGCGACGCATCACATATTCGGCGGCACGCCGATCCCCCGCTACGTGCAGCTCGCGGACCTCTTCCGCCAGCGCCTGGACAAGGGGGTGTGGCTGCCCGGCAGCGTCCTGCCCTCCATCGATCAGCTCATGGAGGAGTTTGACGTCGCGCGCGTGACCGTGCGGCAGGCCATTGCGCTCCTCGCCGAGGAGGGTTTGCTCTCACCGCAGCGCGGGCGCGGCACATTCGTCACGAGCAAGGCGACGACACGCCGGCAGTTGCGCGTAGAAACGACGCTGGGTGATCTCGTCGCCATGTACAGCGGCGACCGGCCCGAGCACGCGAACTTGGCCGAGGACATCGCGAGCCCGGTCATCTCCGAGCGCGACGGCATTGCCGCGCCCAAATACTTCCACTTGCGGCGTGTGCATTCGCGCAATGGCGAGCGCTATTGCGTCATCTCCATATACGTGGACTATCGCGTGTTCCGCCGCGCGCCGTCCCGCTTCCGTCGCGAGCTCGCACTGCCGGTGTTGACGTCGCTGCCGGGCCTGGAGATCGCCTCGGCGCGTCAGACGCTCACTATATCGACAGCGGATGTGGAGACATCGCGCCTGCTCGGCATCGCAGTGAACACGCCGATGGCGGAGGTTCGTCGTGTCATGTGCGGGCCAGATCGAACCGTCATCTATCTCGCCGAGGTCAGCTATCGCGGCGACTACATTCATCTGGAAATGGACCTCAAGCCATGAGCACCGAGCTGAAACTCCGCCGCGTGACCGCACGCGTCTTCCGCTGTCCGCTCGAGCAGCCCGTCATGACGTCCTTCGGCACGATGCGCGATCGTCCGATGGTCATGATCGAAGTCGAGGACGAGCAGGGAATACGAGGCTGGGGCGAGGCATGGTGCAACTTCCCGGCGGTCGGCGCCGAGCATCGTGCGCGCCTCGTCGATAGCGTTTTGACGCCGCTGCTGATCGCACGTTCCTTCCGCGATCCCCTCGATGCCTTCGAGCATATGACGTCGCGCACGGCCGTGCTCGCGCTGCAAAGTGCGGAACCTGGACCCTTTGCCCAAGCTATAGCCGGCGTCGACACCGCACTGTGGGATCTCGCGGCGCGGCGGGCGGGAAAGCCGCTGTGGAAGCATCTCAATGATGATGGTGCGCCAACCATCGGTGTTTATGCGAGTGGCCTCAATCCGGATGCGCCGGAGCGTCTCGCAAAATCGAAGCAGCAGGCGGGATACACCTTCTTCAAGCTGAAGGTCGGCTTCGGAAGCGAACGCGATCTCGCGAACCTGACCAAGCTGCAAAGCACGCTCGGCCCCGGCGCCGGCCTCATGGTCGATGCCAATCAAGGCTGGAGTGTCGATCAGGCGCTGGAGATGCTGCCGAAGCTCGAGAAGTTCGGGCTCGGCTGGCTCGAGGAGCCCATTCGCGCCGATGTGCCGTGGAGCACGTGGCAGCGTCTGAAAAGCGTAACGCGCATCCCGCTGGCGGGTGGCGAGAACATTGCTGGCGCGGCCGACTTCGAACGCGCGTTCGAAGCCGCGGTGCTGGGCGTTGTGCAGCCGGACCTCGCGAAATGGGGCGGCCTCAGCGCCACGCTTCCCGTCGCACAGCGCATCCGCGCGCAGGGCCTGCGTTTCTGCCCGCACTATCTCGGAGGTGGCATCGGACTGCTGGCCTCGGCCCATCTCCTTGCTGCTGTCGGCGGCAATGGGCTTCTTGAGATCGACGCGAACCCCAATCCGCTGCGCTCGATCATCGCCGTCGACCTCGAAAACGTACAGGACGGGAAAGTGACGCTACCGGCACGGCCGGGCCTCGGCATCGAGCCAGACACGAAAGCTGTCGCCCCCTATCTGGTCCAGCACTGAGAGCCTCCACGCAGAGATGCCACCGCGCAGCGCGCTGTCTCGGGCGCTACGCTTCCATTCGTCCCTTGTTGCGCTCGGCGAGGATCGGTCGAATCATCTTCTTGAAACGCCACGCCTCGTCGTCGTGCAGGTATCCCGACAGGCAGAACGAGTGGCAGCCGACATCGATGTACTGCTGGAGGACGTCGGCGCACTGCTCCGGATTGCCGACAATGCAGATACCGGCGCCGGGACGCGCGCGCGTCAGGCCCGACCAGAGGTTTGGCGCGATGAGATCACCCATCGTCGCGCGCAGCTCCTGCACGCGCTGATTGGCGACGGATTGGGCGTAGTGCTCGCGAATGTACCTTTCGCGCTCTTCGGTGATGTTCTTGATGAGGCCGTTCGCAGCCTCCCACGCTTCAGCCTCGTTCTCACGGCACACGATTTGAAGGCGCATCCCGAAGCCGAGCTTGTCCTCACGACCATATTTGGCCGCAAGCGCCTTGAGCTCCTTCATGTTTGCCGCGATCCGCTCGACGGTATCACCCCAGAAGAGGTGGACATCGGAGTGCTTCGCGGAGATATCCGCGGCCTGCCCCGAGCCGCCGCCTAGGTAGAACTTGGGATATGGCTTCTGATAGATCGGCGCCGCGAGTTCCGCGCCCTTCAGAGTGTAGAACTTGCCATCGAAGTCGATCGGCTTGCCGTCCGAGGCCCACAGCTGCTTCAGGATCCTGACTTCCTCGTCCATGACCTCGTAGCGCTGGTCCTTGGGAAGATTGATGCCCTCGGCAATGTTCTCTGCCTCACTCTGCCCGGCGATCAGGTTGATAGCGATGCGTCCACCGGACAGCTGATCACAAGTTGAGATCATCTTCGCGAGCAGCACCGGGTTGATGTATCTCGGCTTGGCGGCCACCAGCATCTTGATCTTCTTGGTGCGCCCGATCATCAGCGCGGCGGTCATCCACGCATCCCAGCATTGGTGCCCCACCGGGATGAGCATGTACTCAAAGCCGCAGTCCTCCGCAGCCTTGGTGACGCGTTCGAACATCTCCGATCCGGCCGCGATCTTGAGCGGATCTCCGTAGTCGTCGGTGTCACCACGGGTAGGCAGGAACCAACCGAACTCCAGCTTCTTCATGGGGAGTCGCCTCCTGGATTTAATAATTGTCCAATATATGGACAAATAACGCGCACTTGACACATTATGTGGCTTCTGGCGCAGTGTATGCACCTGCTTCCCGCTGTGGTCAACGGGCGGGTTGAGAGAGCGGCCTGCGCGATGTGGCTGATGGAAACCGCCGGAATGACGAAGGGCGAGCGCGAGGCGCAGCCAAAATCCGTGACCGAAAAGACCGGCTCGGCGACGCTCGAGAAGGGTCTCGAAGTGTTGGCCGCATTCGCGTCGTCGCACGAAGCGCAGACCAGTGCCGATATCGCCGCGTCGCTCGGACTGCCGCGCCCGACAGTCTCTCGCCTCATTGCGACGCTCGTGCAGCTCGGCTATCTGCGACGCGTCACGCGCGGAAAATTCGAGGTCGCATCGCGCACGCTCACCCTCGGGTATCCGGTACTCAGTCGCCTCGCGGCACGGCAGCGCGCACGTCCACTGATGCGCGAGTTTTCCGAGCGCATTGGTGGCTCAGTGTCGATAGCCGTGCCCAGTGATCTGGACTATGTGCTCATCGAGACCATCGACATCACGAATGCGATGTCCCACATCCCCGACATCGGTTACAGCTCACCAATCGCCTCCACTGCGACAGGACGTGCGCTTCTGGCCGCGATGGCCGAGCCGCAACGCGACACCTATATCGAGCGAGTGAAGCGCTTGCGCCCGAGCGAATGGAAGCAGCATGGCAAGTCCATGCTGGCCTCCGTCTCGCAATGCCTCGATGTCGGCTTCTGCTTCATCCGCGACACGTGGCGGCCGCAACACTTCGGCGTGGCCAGCCCGCTTGGCCGGACCACGCGCGGGGAAGCGCTCGCGATCAATTGCGCGATGCCGTCGTGGAAGATGAGCGAGGAACAGCTGAAGGAAGCTCAGCTCGGACCCCGCTTGATGTCCCTGGCAAGTGAACTGAGAGCGATCATGAATCTCGAATCCGCGACGTAGCGAGCGTGTGAAGTTCCACTGTGCGGGATGCGCCAGACAACCTTGCAGGGCGGCGCACGGAGTTGATAGTGTTTGTCTCAAAAGGAAGCGCAAAGCTTCGGGAACGTGAGGAAATGCACATGCTGGGGGCCTGCAATGTCTGATGGGGTGACATTCGGCTGGTTTCTGCCATCGAGCGGAGACAGCAGCGCGTTGGGACTGCCGTCGGGGCGCATCCCGTCGAGCCGCGCCGTGTTCGACGAGATCGTCGATGCAGTCGACAACGGCGGCTTCAAGTACATGTTGATTCCAGTCAACACGACGTGCTGGGAGGCGACCGTGCTCGCGTCCTACTACGTCGCGCGGACGCGCAACGTCATGCCGTTGATCGCGCTTCGAGCTGGCTACGTGAACCCGACGCTGTCCGCGCGCATGTTCTCGACACTGGATCAGATGTCGAACGGCAGGCTGTGCATCAACCTGATTGCCGGTCTCAACGACGAGGATGCCGCTGCCGATGGCGTCTTCGACAACAAGATCGTCCGCTACGAGAAGATGGACGAGGAAGTCGAGATCATGAAGCGGCTCTGGCAGTCGAACGAGCCCATAGGCTTTGTCGGCAAGCACTACCGCGTTAATCAGGTCATAGAGCCGAAGCCTCTGCAGACGCCGCATCCGCCGTTCTTTCTCGGTGGAGGATCACCGCAAGCGGCCGAGATTTCCGCCAAGCACTCGACGGTGCATTTGTTCTGGGGCGATAAGCCGACCGTCATCGCCGGAAAGGTGCGCGAGATGCGCGCGCTCGCCGCCAAGTATGGGCGGGAGAAGGCGATCAACTTTGGCATGCGGCTTCAGGTGATTTGCCGCGATACCGAGGAAGCTGCGTGGGAAGAGGCCTACCGGTTGATAAGCGGTTCGTCGAAGTTCAACTTCGTGAACATGCGGACCGGGGCAGCGGCCGTGGAGGGCATCAAGAAAACGTCCGACGCCAATCGACGCGTATGGGAGCTGCTCGACGAGTCCGGCGACGATATGAAGATCCACCCGC
This sequence comes from Pseudomonadota bacterium, assembly GCA_023410905.1. Taxonomy (GTDB): domain Bacteria; phylum Pseudomonadota; class Alphaproteobacteria; order Rhizobiales; family Hyphomicrobiaceae. The sequence goes on along the minus strand of JAEYPL010000268.1, from coordinate 11,012 downwards.
ATCTGTGGACCGGCATATCGACCGTGCGTGTTGGAGCCGGCATTGCGATCGTCGGTAATCCGGCGCAGGTCGCGGCGACGATCCAGGAGTTCGTCGACGCTGGTTGCACGACGTTCTGCCTCTCGGGTTACCCGCACGCGGAAGCGGCACGGACGTTCAGCCAGAAGGTGATGCCGTTTTTTCGAGGGCGGATCGCGGACCAGTTGCCCGCAGTTGCCTAGGCCGGACATGAGAATGGAGTGCAGTGTGAAGTGACGGGGCCGGGAGGCTCCGTTCAATCTAAGCAAACGATACCCACCAACAGCGGTATCGAGAATTCTACCTACGGGAGGATAGCTCTGATGAAGTTGCACGCGATAGCGAAGGTGACCTCTGCCGCGCTGGCATTGGCGTTGGCATACAGCGGCTCGGCCATCGCGCAGGGTTCGGCTGCGAAGATCGAGCGGATCAGCATCGCTACGGGCGCGATCGGCGGCATCTACCACGTTCTCGGCGGTGGCATGGCCAAGATGCTCCGCGAGAAGCTGGACGGCGTCGACGTTACGGCCGAGACCACGAACGCCTCCGTCGACAACATGCGTCTCGTCGGCACCAAGCAGGCCGAGATCGGCCTGGGATCCAGCCTAGCGGTCGTGCAGGGCGCGACCGGCGACGGTCCTTTCAAAGGAACGAAGTATATCGTCTCAGGGCTCGCCAACATCTACCCGCAGTACATTTGGGCGATCACCGTCGAAGGCACAGGTATCACGTCGATCGCCGACCTGAAGGGAAAGCGCGTGTCGACCTCCAATCCTGGAAGCGGCAGCGAGCTTGACGCGATCAACGTCCTCAAGGCTGCGGGCATGAGCCTCAGCGACATCAAGCGCGAACGCCTGCCGCCGCAGCAGGCCGCAGAAGCCCTGAAAGATCGCCGCATCGATGCGCTGCTGCATACGGCCGGTCAGAGACAGCCTGCGTGGGAGGATATTTCGAACACGCCGGGTACGACGATCAAGTTCCTCGAGACTGCCGCGGCCGTTCCCGCCCTGCAGCGCGATTGGGGCAACGCGGTCTACTTCAACCTGAAGCTCCCCAAGGATACCTACAAGGGACAGACGGCCGAGGTGGCGATGGCCGGCGGCGGCAATACGATGTTCGTCCGCTCGGATCTTCCCGACGAGCTGGTGTACAGAATCACGAAGATCCTGATGGACAATCTCGACGAACTGGCGAAGGTCCATCGTGAGGCGCAGAACATCAAGCTCGAGGTGGCGCCGAATACGCCGGTGCCGCTCCATCCAGGCGCCGCGCGCTACTACAAAGAAAAAGGCCTGCTGAAGTAAGATCATGCAGACCTCCAACGCCCCGCAGCCGGACGGCGCTGCGCCAAACACCGTAGAGCCGATGCTGGAGGAAGCCCCCGTGCGCACGCTGCACGGGTGGAGCCGCTGGGCGTTCCAAATCATCTGCGTGCTCGTCGCCGCGTGGACACTCTATGGCACCATATATCTGGTGCCGTCGTATACGTTCCGCATGGTGCATCTGGGCCTGATCCTAGCTGGAGTATTCTGGCTGTTCCCGGCCCGCTCCGGCAGCAAGTCTACTCCGACAGTCCTCGACTGGATCTGCATTGCCACTGCTGTCGCGGCATTGGCCTACGTCCATCTCGATCTGGATGACTTCGTGAATCGTGCGGTGATCCCGACCAATTGGGATCTCTTCTTTGGCGGCGCGATCATGGTGCTCACGCTCGAGGCTTGCCGCCGCACGGTCGGCTGGCCTCTGGTGATCGTGATTCTCGCCGTGCTTGCCTATGCGTTGTTCGGGAATCTATTGCCCCCGCCGTGGGGGCATCGCGGCTACAGCCTGGTCAGGCTTATTGGCCATCTCTTCATCACTCAGGATGGCATCTTCGGCGTACCGCTGGATGTGTCGGTCACTCTCATCACGCTCTTCGTCATCTACGGAGCGATCTTGGAGCAGACCGGCGCCGGTCGCTTCTTCCTTGATTTCGCTTTCGCCCTCACGCGGGGCAAGACGACCGTTGGTGTGACGCGCTCTGTCATTCTCTCCTCATTCCTGCTTGGAGGACCGTCAGGGAGCGGCACGGCGACCACGCTTACTGTCGGTGCCGTAGCGAATCCGATGCTGCGCAAGGCGGGCTACAGTCCCGACCGTGCAGGCGCACTGTTCGCCGCAGGTGGTATCGGCGCAGTCTTGTCGCCACCGGTCATGGGCGCTGCGTCGTTCCTGATCGCCGAGATGCTGAATGTCCCGTATCTCACCGTCATTCAGATGGCTCTGATGCCCACGCTTCTCTACTACGTGGGCATCTTCGTCATGATCGAGGCAGACTCGCGCCGCCAGCAACTCGCTGGCGTTCGGATCGACTACACTCCCGCCGACACGGCGTGGAACCTGATGAAGAAGTACTGGTTCCACCTTTCCTCGCTGTTCGTCGTCGTCATCCTTATGGTGGTCGGCTTCTCCACTGTGTACGCCATTCTATGGTCGATCGTAGCCGCCGCAGCGTTCTCGTATCTGCGCGCTGACACGAGACTGACGCCGACGAGACTATGGACTTCATTCAGCAATGCCGGGCGGGAAGTCCTGTCCGTGGCGGCGATATGTGCCGCGGCAGGAATGCTGGTGGGCGCAGTAAACCTGACTGGCCTCGGGTTCAAATTCTCCGACATCATCATTGGCATGGCGGGAGGGAGCCTCTTCCTCACGCTCGTGCTCACGGCCGTCATTCTGATGGTGATCGGCCTCGCGATGCCGATTACTGCTTCGTATGTCGTGGCAGCCGTTATCACCGTTCCGGCCATGACGAAGCTCGGCGTGCCAGATGTCGCCGCGCACATGTTCGTCTTCTATTACGCTCTGCTATCAGAGGTGTCGCCTCCGGTGGCTCTCGCGCCGATGGCGGCCGCTGCTCTCACCGGCGGGAACCCGTGGCGGACGACGATGATCACGTGGCTCTATACGCTTCCGTGCTTCGTCGTCCCATTCATGTTCACGATCAACACCGACGGTCTGGCGCTGCTTCTCATCGGGACTTGGGATAACATCCTTTGGACCAACGCGACCGCATTGCTGGCAGTGGTCTCTTTGGGCGCCGGAATTGGCGGCTGGCTGATAACGACGGTGCGTCCGGTAGAACGTGCAGCCTTGATACTAGCTGGCCTTCTGATGTTTTACCCGGCCGCAATGGCGGACTTTGTGGGCATCGCAATTTTTGGCGTGACTGGTGCAGTGCTCAAGTACCGCTCGATGCGCACACCACATGAGGAGCCCTCCTAGCAGTGATGGTGCGGGGAGTGGGGGGATTAAGCGGCGATCAAACGAACATACCTCAATAAATAAGATGATTCATCTGGCGGACAGGGAGGGATTCGAACCCCCGGTGGGCGTGAACCCACGGCGGTTTTCAAGACCGCTGCCTTAAACCACTCGGCCACCTGTCCGTCGGCGCGCACTCTAGTCGAACTGCAGCGCCCAGGGAAACGCCGATCGCAGCGAACTCCGCCAATGTGCGGAAGACGCGCGCACGACCGGCATCAGACTTCAGTTGTGATCGTCGGGAAGAATGGGAACAGGGTAGATGTCGACGCCCTCTTCCTTGAGCTCGGCCACTTCCTCGGGCGTCGCCTCGCCGTGGATACCGCGCGCGGGCTGCTCCTCGTTGTGAATGCGCCGCGCCTCCTCGGCAAAGCGTGGGCCGACGTAGTCCGACTTCGACAGCATCTCGTCGCGCAGCTGACGCATCTGATTGAGCAGCTTGCGCTGCTCGCCGTTGAGCATGTGCTGGGGCTCGCGGGCCGGCGCGGGTGCCGGCGTTGCGGGCGCCTCGACGGGGACGACGGCCTTACGGCTCCGCGAACGCGAGACGCGCGGCGACATGATCGCCTTCTTGACCTCGGCGGTGCCACAGAGCGGGCACGTCACCTGCTTGCGCTTGACCTGGGCGTCGTAGCCCTTACTTGAGCTGAACCACGCCTCGAACGTGTGCCCCTCAGCGCAATTGAGTTGGTAGCGGATCATCATCACCTCTCGAGCCCGATCCGGCAGCAGCTCATGCGCCGCACGTCCCCGGTCACGTACTGAACTTTTGGGGCGCCAGCGGTCACCCGCGCACCAGCCGACCTGATGGTCATAGAAGAACACCAGTTTCCGTCAAGAGTGGACCTATATCGCATCAATTCCTGGGAGTGTGGTTTACGATCCCATAAATGAGCCACGTCCACCAAACTGTCGCAAAATCGGGCTCAGGAAGCCGACAATTTACGCAGTTCCCCTTGCCGCTCGGGCTCCAAATCGCTAAGTGACGGCAGCGCTTTGCAGGGCGGCTTCGTGATTCCGCACAGCCGCGACGGGCGCGTCGACCCCAAGGGGGACTGTCATGGGCTACAAGGTCGCCATCATTGGTGCCACCGGCAATGTCGGCCGGGAAATGCTGAACGTGCTTGCCGAGCGGGAATTTCCGGTCGACGAGATTTACGCACTCGCTTCGCGCCGCTCGGTCGGCGTCGAAGTCTCGTTTGGCGAGAAGACGCTCAAATGCCAGGATCTCGAGAGTTTCGACTTCTCGAAGGTCGATTTCGCGCTCATGTCGGCCGGCGGCACCGTCTCGAAGGAGTGGAGCCCACGCATTGGCGCCACGGGCTGCATCGTCATCGATAACTCTTCGGCGTGGCGCTACGACGCCGACGTGCCGTTGATCGTGCCCGAATGCAACGCGGACGTGCTCGTCGAGTACATGGCGCGCAAAAATCGCAAGAACATCATCGCCAATCCGAACTGCTCGACTGCCCAGATGGTGGTCGCGCTGAAGCCGCTGCACGATGTGGCGCGCATCAAGCGCGTGGTCGTTTCGACGTACCAGTCCGTCTCCGGCGCCGGCAAGGACGCCATGGACGAGCTCTGGGCCCAGACCAAGGGCAAGTACGTCCCCGGTCAGGAAGTGGAGCCGAAGAAGTTCCCGAAGCAGATCGCCTTCAACTGCATTCCTCAGATCGACGTCTTCATGGAGGACGGCTACACGAAAGAGGAATGGAAGATGCTGGCCGAGACCAAGAAGATCCTCGATCCCAAGATCAAGGTGACGGCTACGTGCGTGCGCGTGCCGGTGTTCGTCGGCCACTCGGAGGCGGTCAACATCGAGTTCGAGCGACTGATGACGGTTGCCGAGGCCCGCTCCATCCTGCGCGAAGCCCCGGGTATCATGGTCGTCGACAAGCGTGAGTCCGGCGGCTACGTGACGCCGGTCGAAGCCGCAGGCGAGTTCGCAACGTACGTATCGCGCATCCGTGAGGATGCGACGGTCGAGAACGGTCTCGCCATGTGGATCGTCTCCGACAACCTGCTCAAGGGCGCAGCCCTCAATACCGTGCAGATTGCCGAGACGCTGGTGAACCGGAAACTGCTCGCCAAAGCCGCCTGACCGGTGCGCGGCGCCTATTCGCGCCGCCCCGAATTGCCCGCAGGCGTCCGCAGCGAGGCAACGATCAGACGCAGATCCTCGACGAGACTTGCGCGCTGCTCGGCGTTGAGCGTTGCCACGATGCGGGCGTCGACGGCTTCGACCTTGGGGCGAGCTGCAGCAAGTATGCGCAAGCCCTCATCGGTCAGCCTGACGGCATAGGCGCGGGCGTCCTCGCGAGTCCGCCGACGCTGCAGAAGCCCCTTCTTGAGCATCCGGCGAACGATATCCGCGAGCGTCGAGCGGTCGATCCCGGTCACTTCCACGAGGTCCGTCTGGCTCAAGCCCTCACGCTGGGCCACAGTCAGCAGGACCGCGAACTGGCGGGGCGTCAGGTCGAGTTCGCCCATCTCGGCTGCAAAGATGTCGGCGGCGCATTGGCCGGCCCGATGCAAGAGATGTATCGGCGACCGCACCAAAGCGGCTGGCTCGACTCCCTCGACATTGTGATGCGTTTTGTGTTTCATCGTGCGGAATGCCGCCATCCTTGTTGACCCCCGATAGATCCGGCTTCCTCGAACCTCTGCGGCTCAGCACTTACACCGAAAGCAGATTGCCCTGCGGGAACAAGCACTCGCGCGCACCCCTACCCGCGTGGAGCGGGTGAGGCCCGATAGTCGAATCCATGGCGCGGAATTGAAACAGATCTGCCGGAACAGAGCAAATGTAGACAGCGGTCAGTGAACCCGCATTCGGATCACGGCTTGTCGTCCGCCTTCTCCAACCCGTAGCGCTGGATGAGCCCCACCTGCAGCATGGCGAAGATGATCGTGAGCGGCAGAATGCCGAAGACCTTGAAGCTCGCCCAGGTACCCTCGCTGAAGTTCCGCCACACGATCTCGTTGAGAACGGCCATGACGAGGAAGAAGCCGATCCAGCGATAGGTAAGCTTGCGCCAGCCTTCTTCCGTGAGCCGGAAGGCCTGGCCGAGCAGGAGCTGGAGAAAGTTGCGCCCGGTGAGCAGGCCGCCACCAAGCCCGACGGCGAACAGAAGATTGACCATCGTCGGCTTCATCTTGATGAAGCGGGCATCGTTCAGCCAGAGCGTCAGCGCACCAAAACCCACGACGAGCACCGTGGTCAGAACCAGCGTCGCCGATATGTGGCCGAGCCAGACGCGCGAGACGATCATCGCAACGACCGTCGCGGCCATGAGGACGCCCGTCGCGATGTAGATGTTCGATGCCATGTAGGCGGCAAAGAACAGCAGCAGCGGCGCCAGATCGAGGAGCAGCTTGACGAGCTGCTTGCTGTCGGCGGTAGGTGCGGTATCGGCTTCGCCATCACGGGGCGCCGGTACGGTCATCATCGACCTCCTGAAACAAAATGCGGCGCACACATGCGGCGCCCGCCAACATGAGACCAGCCAACGCGTGGCGAGTCCTGGTTATTGGCTGTTCGACTTGGTCTCGACAGGCACGGGCAGCCGATAGCGCTGGAGCAGTCGCACTTGCCACCACATGAATAGCGCCGTCAGCGGCATCACGATGAACAGCTTGAACAGTATCCAAACGTCGACGCCAGTGAAGAGCCGGTTCAGCGCCCAGAACTGCGTATGTTCGAAGCCAAGACGCACGGCCTCGTTGCACGCAGCCGTGACGAGGAAAAACCATGCGAGGTTAGCGGTCAGCTTGTTCCAGCCCTCGTTCGTGTAGTGGAACGTGGTGCCGAAGACGAAGCGGAAGAAGTTGCGGTCCGTCTTCAGACCCCACCAGAGCAGCGCCGCGACGAACGTATTGAAGAGCGTGACCTTGATCTGCACCCACTTCGGATCGCCGGTTATAATGGTCAGAAATCCGAACGTGATACTCACGGCGCCGGCGATGAACGGCATGATCGGCGGGCGCCCGAGGATGGTCAGTGTCGCGATGAGGGCCATTATCGTCGTGGCGATAAGCGCCCAAGTGCCGGCGGCAATACCCCAGATGCCGTTCACCAGGAACATGGCGACCAGCGGTCCGATCTCGCCCAGGATATTGACGGTCTGGATCCGGTTGAATGGATAATGCTTCGTCAACCAACCCATGAACCGCTTCCTACCCCAGCTCTCTCGCTTGGCTTGTGCCCCGGGGACGGGACCACATGCCATCATTGTCGAGATTGATTAACCGACCGCAATAGCCCGCGCAAATTCCTTGGGATCGACCGGCTGGAGATCGTCCGCCGCCTCCCCCACGCCCACAGCGTGAACAGGCAAGCCGAAGCGGGCCGAAATCGCAACGAGGATGCCTCCCCGAGCCGTTCCGTCGAGCTTCGTCATCACCAGTCCGGTGACGCCCGCCCGATCCTTGAACACCTCGACCTGGGACAAAGCATTTTGCCCAGTCGTCGCGTCGAGCACCAGCAGGACCGTGTGCGGTGCAGAAGGATCGAGTTTGCGCAGCACACGAACGACCTTTTCGAGCTCGTCCATGAGGCCTTGCTTGTTCTGAAGGCGCCCGGCCGTATCGATCAGGAGAACGTCGCTGCCCGCTTCCTGCGCGGCCTTGAGCGCGTCGAAAGCGAGACCCGCTGCATCCGCACCGACTTTGTGCGCGACGACGGGCGCGCTCGTGCGCTCGCCCCAGATCTTGAGCTGATCGATGGCAGCCGCGCGGAACGTATCGCCGGCGGCCATCATGACCGACCGCCCAGCGCGCTTGAACTGCTGCGCGAGCTTACCGATCGTCGTCGTCTTGCCCGCTCCATTGACGCCGACCACGAGGATCACGTGCGGCTTCAGCGCGCCATCGAGCACGAGCGGCCTGGCGACCGGCACGAGCACGCGCTCGACCTCGTCGGCGAGAACCGTGCGCACATCCTCCTGCGAAATGCCCTTCGCATAGCGCCCGTGGGAGAGCGTGTCCGTGATGCGCGTCGCAGTCTCGACGCCGAGATCGGCCTGCAGAAGCACATCCTCGAGATCGTCGAGCGTATCTGCGTCGAGCTTGCTCTTCGTGAAAAGGCCGGTGATGCCTTCCGAGAGCTTCGACGATGTCTTGGTGAGACCGGCCTTGAGACGCGAGAACCAGCCGCCCTTCTGCGCGGGCGCGGGTTCGGCCTCTACCGCCTCAGCGACATCGACATCCGGCGCCTCGGCAACGAGCAGTTCCTCTGCCGCCGTCTGCTCCACAACCGCCAAGCGCGTCGGCTCAGGAGGCGGTGCGGATGATACCTCAACCTGCTTGTCGCTTTCGGCTTCCTCGGTCTCGACGTCCGGCGCAGGAGAGGGCGCAGGCGCAGGCGTCGCCGCGCCGCCGAACAGGCGCCCGAACAGGCCGCGCTTTTTCTCTTCCGGTGCGTTCACGATCCACCTTCTGCCCAGAGCCGCCGACCGTCATGGCGGCTCGCACGTGCTCTCACGATATGGCCAACCGGGTACGCATGGGCAAGGTGCACCTCGGTGAAGTCCTCGGCGCGGCCGAGCCCCGGCTTTTCGATAAGTACCCGCAGTTCGCGACCGATCTGTGTTCCGAGATGGCGATCTGTGGCGCTTTGTCCCGCGGCCCGGAGTCGCTCGGCGCGCGCCTTGATCGTCGCCCGATCGAGCTGGGGCATCCGCGCTGCCGGCGTGCCCGTACGGGCTGAGAACGGGAATGCGTGGATGCCAGTGAGGCCACAACGCTCGACGAGATCGAGGGTGTTGGCGAACATGGCGTCGGTTTCTGTCGGAAAGCCCGCGATCAGATCGGCCGTGATCGCGATATCCGGCCGGATGCGGCGCACCTCGTCGCAGAAGCGGATCGCGTCGGCGCGCAGATGGCGGCGCTTCATGCGCTTGAGGATCATGTCATCGCCGGCCTGCAGCGAAAGATGCAGATGCGGCATGAGACGCGGCTCGCTCGCGATGACCTCGATCAGCTCGGGATCCGCCTCGATGCTGTCGATGGAAGAAATGCGCAGGCGCTGCAGCTCCGGCACGAGACGCAGAATGCGCCGCACGAGGCTGCCGAGACGCGGCGTCGCCGGAAGATCCGAACCCCACGATGTGAGATCGACGCCCGTCAGCACGACTTCCGCGTGGCCGGCCGCAACGAGCCCCTTGATCTCGGCGACGACGGCGCCCGCCGGCACCGAGCGCGAGGGCCCGCGCCCATAGGGGATGATGCAGAACGTGCAGCGATGATCACAACCATTCTGGATCTGCACGAAGGCGCGCGCGCGGCTGCCGAAGCCATGCTCCAGGTGGCCCGCCGTCTCGCGCACGGACATGATGTCGTTGACGGCAACGCGCGGGCTATCGCCGGTCGCGAGTGCCGTCCATGTCTGTGCTGCGACCTTCTCGCCGTTGCCGATGACATGATCGACTTCGGGCATGGCGGCGAAGCTCTGAGGCTCGATCTGCGCCGCACAGCCCGTGACGACGATGCGCGCGTTCGGATTGGCGCGGCGCATCTTGCGAATGGTCTGGCGCGCCTGGCGTACGGCCTCTGCCGTCACGGCGCACGTGTTGACGATGACGGTGTTGCCAAGCCCCGCGGCTGCCGCATGTCCGCGCATGACCTCGGACTCGTAGGCATTGAGACGACAGCCGAGCGTAATGATCTCGACGCCGCCAACTGCGCGCGCAGGCTCGCGCGCGATCTCATCCGACGCGGACACGGCGTCGTCGATCGGCGGTGCGATGGTGGCGGTGTCCTCCATGTGGACGCCGCCTAGCCTGCTGCCGCGAGCGGGGCCTGATCGAGCGTGCCTTCGTGCTCGAGCTCGGCCGGGCCGGTCATGATGATGTGGTTGTCGGCGCGCCATTCGATGACAAGCGGGCCGCCCGGAAGGGTCACGGTCACCTTGCGGCCGGTGAGCCCGATCCGCGCGGCCGATACGGCTGCCGCACAGGCCGCCGAGCCGCAGGCGCGCGTGAGCCCTGCGCCGCGCTCCCAGGTGCGGAGCGTGATCGCGTCGCGGCTGTCGATGCGTGCGATGGAGATGTTGGCGCGCTCGGGGAAGAGAGGGTGATACTCGAGCAAGGAGCCGACACGGCCAAGATCGATCGCAGCCGGATCGTCCACCCAGAAGACGGCGTGCGGATTGCCAACGTTCACGACGGCGGGCGAATGCATGATCGGCTTGTCGGCGGGCCCGACCTGCAGCTCGATGCGGCGCGTATCGTGAAACGGTTCCGAGAGCGGAATGTCCTGCCAGCCGAAGCGCGGCTCGCCCATATCGACGGAGATCGAGGCCGCGCTCTCGAACTTCACATCGAGCAGGCCCCCATCGGAGACATACTTGAACTCGGCCCGCCCCGTGTCGCGGTTGGCGAGGAGGCCGACACAGCGCGTGCCGTTACCGCAAGCCTCGGCGAACGAGCCGTCGGTGTTGTAGATCAGTATGCGCGCATCGAGGCCCGCGCTCGGCGCATCGTGCAGGACCATCATCTGGTCGAAGTGCGTCTCAGGCCGGGCGGCGATGGCGGCGGCTTCCTCGGCCGTGAACTTCTTGGGCGACCCGCGCAGATCGACCACGACGATCTCGTTGCCGAGGCCGTTCATCTTCGCATAGCGGATTGCCGAGGGCGCGCTCATGCGCCCATATATGGGAAATTGCGGTTCCGGCACAATCTGTTTGCCGGTGC
>JAEYPL010000263.1 GCA_023410905.1 Pseudomonadota bacterium | reverse complement strand
GCAGGTCTGGAGGCTCCTGACAGGGTGCTGTCAGGAGGCTTGCGGTAGAGGGAGCGGGGTGGGGAAAAGCCCCGATCCACGTCGCTGCCGGAGACGCCTCATGCGCCGAGCCGATCGCCTTTTCGAGATCATCCAGCACATGCGGCGCAAGCCGACCGTAAGGGCGCGTGAGCTCAGCGAGTCGCTCGAGGTGTCGGAGCGCACGATCTACCGCGACGTCCGCGACCTCATCGCGAGCGGCGTGCCCATCGAGGGCGAGGCCGGCGTCGGTTACGTGCTGAAAGCGGGTTTCGACCTGCCGCCGCTCATGTTCAAGGAGCAGGAGATTGAGGCGCTGGTGCTCGGCGCGCGCATCGTCGAAAGCTGGGCGGATGCGGAGCTTGCCGAAGCGGCAACCGACGCGATTGCCAAGATCGAAGCGGTCATTCCCGACCAGCTCAAGGTCTACATGGCCAACACGGCCCTGATGGCGCCGTGTGCGCATTACATGGCGCCAATCTCCTTTGATCTTGCGGAGTTACGGCGCGCGGTGAGAAGTCGTCTCAAGATTCGTTTCCGCTATACGGACGTCCTGCGCCAAGGGAGTGAGAGGACGGTGCGGCCGCTGTCGCTCGCCTTCTTCGGGCCGGTCTGGGTCATGGCGGCATGGTGCGAACTCAGGACCGACTTCCGCACATTCCGCCTCGACCGAATGGAGGGCTTCTCGATCACACAGGAGCCCTTCAAGTCCGAGCGCGGCAAGACGCTGCACGACTTCCTCAAGCGGCCCTCGACATGGACCCGCGGGGCGCTGGCGCCGGCCAATAACGAGGCCGAGTTCGAGGACGGTTGAGGGCAGCCGGACCAGGGAAAACAGCCCCGATCCGGCCCGCGCTATGCATTAACTGCAAATCTCGGATCGCAGAGTGTATGCTGGCTTATAATAAGCCTTGCATATATTTTACGGTTTTATGACAGCTGATCCCTTTCTCACACGGTCCCTCGGCTTCGTCCTGGGTGATGTCTCCCGCCTGATGCGCCGCCGCTTCGATGCGCGAGCGCGAGAAATTGGCCTTACGCGGGCGCAGTGGCGGGTCATGGGCCAGCTCCGCCGCCGCGAGGGCATCAATCAGGCCGCGCTCGCCGAAATCCTCGAGATCGAGCCGATGACGCTCGGCCGCCACATCGACCGCCTCGTCGAGAAGAATTTCGTCGAGCGCCGCCCCGATCCGAAGGACCGCCGCGCCTGGCGCCTGTTCCTGAAACCGGACGCGCAGCCTGTCCTCGACAAGCTCCGCACGATTTCCACGGTCAACCGCAAGGAGGTGCTTCAGGGCATCCCGAACGAAGAGGCCGAAGCCCTCATCGATACGCTGCTCAAGATCAAAGGCAACCTGACCGCCCTCGATGTGATCGAGACGGCCGCGCCGACCAAGTCCGACGACGACGACGCATCCCGGAAAGAGAACTGAGGCGCGCCCATGCAGAAGAGCGCGACAGACATAGAGCGGGAGCCCGCGGGGAAGCCGGGTGGGATCAGTCCCGCGCGTGCTCTTGGCGCACGGCTCAAGTCGACCTCGCGCCGCTCGCTGTCGATCCTCGCCATTGCACTGCTCGGGCCACTCGCGGCGCTGCTCGTCGGCGGATACCTCTATTTTGCCGGCGGGCGTTACGTCTCGACCGACAATGCCTACGTCAAAGCGGACAAGATCGCCGTCAGCGCCGATATCGATGGCCGCGTCGTCGAGGTTCTTGTGGAAGCGGACCAGGAGATTGCGCGCGGTACGCCGCTCTTCCGCATCGACCCGCAGCCTTTCAAGATCGCGCTCGAGCGCACCGAGGCGCAGCTCGCGGCCGCTATCCAGGATGCGCGGTCCGTGCGTGCGCTCTACGACCAGAAAACGGCGCGCCTGAAGCTCGCCGAAGGCGATCTCACATTCCATCAGCAGCATTACGAACGTCAGGAATCCCTTACGAAGACTGGTGTCGTCTCGCGCTCGGGCATGGATCTGGCGGAGCGCGGTTTGCGCAATGCGCGCGATCAGATCCTCATTGCCGAGCAGGAGATCGCCGAGGTGCGTGCGCGCCTCGGCGGCGATCGCGAGCAGCAGATAGACGGATTGCCGGCCGTGCGCGAGGCGCGTGCCGCGCGTGATCGTGCCGCGCTCGATCTTGCGCGCACCGAGGTCAAGGCACCTGTCGCGGGTATCGTGACGAACTTCGATCTGCAGCCCGGCGAGTACGTCAACGCGGGGCATGTCGTGTTCAGTCTGGTCGGCACGGAGAACGTGTGGGTTCAGGCGAACTTCAAGGAGACGGATCTCACCAACGTGACGATGGGGCAAGAGGCGACGGTCCGGGTCGACATGTTCCCGGGCAGGAAGCTGAGCGCGGTCGTCACGAGTATCAGCCCGGCAACGGGCTCGGAGTTCGCGCTTCTGCCGCCGCAGAATGCGACCGGCAACTGGGTCAAGGTCGTCCAGCGCCTGCCTGTGCGCTTGCGCATCAAGACCGAGGATGCGCCCGCGTTGCGTGCCGGCATGAGCGTCGTCGTGGATATCGACACCAGGCACCGTCGTGAGCTGCCGTCGTGCTGTCTCTTATAAACATCAGACGCTGCCGACGAAAT
>JAEYPL010000248.1 GCA_023410905.1 Pseudomonadota bacterium | reverse complement strand
GATGTCGAGAGGGACCTTCCCGCCGGCCGGAGTCATATCGTTCATCGCGTACCTTCCCTCGTGGTTCGCATGATGATTCTTTAGCCAGTTGCTATGATTCGGGCTGCTTCGACAACCATAGTTGGCTGGTTCAGGACTGGAATTGTACGTGTTCGTACAACTCGAGCGGCGGCAGGTCGGCGGCGGGCGGTTGACGCCACGGACGGGTTCGCGCGAACTTGCGCCCAGACCCCCAATCAAGAACGAGGAAACTGCCTATGACCGTGCTCGACCACACCCGCGAGGGCCGAGGCCGCCCGACGATCGTATTCGTACACGGGTTCGGTTGCGCCCGCTCCGACTGGGCGCAGCAGGTGGCGCACTTGAGGGGCCGCTTCGAGACAGTCGCGCTCGATCTCGGCGGGCACGGCACGACGCCCGGAAGCGAGGCGCACGAGATCATCGACACACATGGCCGGGACGTCGCCGCGCTGCTGTCCGAACTGGCGATCGAGCGCGCCGTGCTGGTCGGGCACAGCATGGGCTGCCGCATCGTCATGCACGCCATGAGCGAGCAGCCGGGGCGGGTTGCCGGCATCATCCTCGTCGACGGCAGCCGTCTCGGCGCCGCAGCCAGCACCGCCTATCTCGAACGGCGCAAGACGGTTGCGGAGATCGGCTATCGCGCCTTCATCGAGCCGATGTTCGCGCAGATGTTCCGGCCCGAGGCGGATCCTGCGGTAGTGCGCCCAGTCATGGAGCGCGCGCTCGGCATGCCGGAGAAGCTCGCTGGGAGCCTGTTCCCGAACATCGGCAAGTGGGACGCCGAGCGCTTCGACGAGATCTTCGCGAAGACCCGCGTGCCGCTGATGGCAATCCAGACGACGTTCATGACGCCTGCCGCCAAACGCGACTCCATGGTGAAGGGGCAATCGTCCGCCTATCTGGATGACGTGCGTCGGCTGGTGCCGGACGCGCGCATCGAGATCATCGAGAAGGCAGGGCATTTCCCGCAGATCGAGCAGGCGGGCGAAGTCAACGCGCTGTTCGATGATTTCCTGTCGAAGCTGAAGGCCTGACGCGGCCCTACAGAAACGACCTGATATCGGTCGAAGACTCATCACCGATGCGGTCGAAGGCATCGTCGAGCCATTGCGCGGCGCGCTCGCGCCCGACGTCGCGAAGCTGGGTGAGGAAATCCCAGCTCGTATTCATCTTGGAGACGGCGCTCAGCATTTGCATGACGTCGTCGGCGGCGATGGAGTGGAGCAGCATCCGCTTCATCGTGCCTTCGGGGATTTTCCCTTGATCGATGAGGCGCGAGACGAAGGCGATGGCGCGCATCTCGCTGATGAGAGACGCATTGAAGCTGATCTCGTTGACGCGATTTTCGATCTCGAGCGCAGTGCGCGGCACATCGGGCCGCACGAGCGGGTTGACGTGCACGATGATGACGTCCTGTGAGGGACTGTCGTAGATCAGCGGAAAGAGCGCGGGATTGCCCATGAAGCCGCCATCCCAGTAGGCCTCGCCGTCGATCTCGACAGCCTGGAAGACCTGCGGCAAGCACGCTGACGCCATCACGACATCGGCGGAAACTTCCTTCGTTCGGAAAACGTGCACCTTCCCCGAGCGGACATTCGTCGCGGTGAGGAACAGTCTCGTGCGCGGGCAGGTGCGCAGGCGTTCGAAATCGACGGTCGCTTCGAGCAGCGAGCGGAGCGGGTTGATGTTGAGCGGATTGAGCTGATAGGGCGACCAGAACCGCGTCATCAAGTCGAACAGAACGAAGGCCGGCGTGGCTTCGCTGAAGTACGAGAGCGGCAGCGGCTGCTGAAAGGGGTGCGGGCCGACGTAGGAGCTTGGCTCTCCGACTTTGCGCCAGAAGTCGGCGAGAGCGGCGCGCCCGCCTTCGCGCCCGCCCGTGCTCACGCCGTGCGCGAGGATGACGGCGTTGACCGCGCCGGCGCTGGCGCCCGAGATGCCGCAGATATCGAGGCGCCCATCCTCGAGCAGATAGTCGAGCACGCCCCAGGCGAAGGCGCCATGCGCGCCGCCACCCTGGAGCGCGACGTTGACGATTTTGGCAGTGTTGCGGGCGGAAGTCCGGCCGTGTTGTCGCGACGGATTGTTCGTTGACAATAGTTCGCCCTGTCGAAACCTTATGGAACAGCGATGGCTTTTCACCGTTCGACGGCAATCCTGGCGAGTGCCGTCCAGCCAGTTTTTGATTTTATCTCAATCGGAGCAGCTGACAACACGCTGTCAGCGGCGCGTGATACCGCTGCTCGGGTATTGAATCGATGAGGCTACCGGAGAGCACAAGTGGACCACAGCTTTGGCGTTTCCCGTGATTTTGATTTCGAGTTTGGGCAATGGCGCGTCAAGCATCGCCGTTTGCGGGAGCGCCTCGTCGGCTGCGATGAATGGGATGTGTTCGATGGTCGCTCCGAGACGCGCCCTGTGCTCGGAGGAAACGGGAACGTGGAAGACAACTATCTCGAGTTTCCGGGGCGACCGATCAGGGCAATCGCGATCCGTTCCTACAATACGCAGAGCATGTCGTGGGCGATCTGGTGGCTCTCTTCCAGCGATCCGCATCAGCTCGACAATCCCGTAGTGGGCAAGTTCGAGAATGGTGTCGGAAGCTTTTTCGCGGACGAAACGGCGAACGGTAAGTCGGTTATCGTGCGCTTTCTCTGGCTCCAAACGGATACTCCAACGCCGCGCTGGGAACAGGCCATGTCGGCTGATGGCGGCAAGAAATGGGAAACGAACTGGACGATGGATTTCTCAAGAATGTAGTCGTTCGAGAATTTGTCGAGCCATTCGACAGTAGGGCTTCGCCATGGACTACGACGGGACGGACATCGCGAGCGTCTACGACAGAGCGCGCACACTTGCGCCTGAGATGCTCCGGTTCTGGCTCGATCTGGTCGCGCGCGATGCCGCGCCCGCGCCGGGATCGCTGATCATCGACCTTGGATGTGGGACCGGTCGCTTCTCTGAGCCGCTCGCCGATCATTTCGATGCGCGTGTGATCGGGGTCGATCCGTCGAGCAAGATGCTGGATCAGGCACGCGGGAAGCTGCGCGGCGATCGCGTCGTGTTCGAGTGTGCCTCGGCAACCGCACTGCCGGTCGGCGATGGCGCTGCCGACCTCGTGTTCATATCAATGGCATTGCATCATTTCGATGATATTGATGCCGCCGCGCGCGAGTGCCGGCGCGTTCTTCGCAAGGGCGGGCGCGTTGCTCTGCGCAACACCACGGGGGATACCGACTTCCCCAAGTACCACTTCTTTCCGGCGATCGCGCCCATTGTCGCGGCCGAGCTCCCGCCGCGCAGTCGAATTGCGGAGCCATTCCAGAATGCGGGCTTCAGCCTGAGCGTTCATGAAATCGTGCCGCAGGCGGTGGCAGAGGACTGGCAGGCCTATGCGCAAAAGGCGGCCATGCGCGCCGACTCCTTCCTGTCTCGCATCTCGGATGCGGATTTCGCGACCGGCATGGCAGCGCTCCGCGCGCACGCAGCCGCCGCGCTGCCCGGTGAAGCCGTCACGGAGGACGTGGACTGGTTCGTGTTCGTGGCATGAAGGACGGACGCCGACAGGGCCGCCGTAGGCCTTGATTCGTTTGCGCGGGGCCACCATACCAAGGGCCAGCACAAGCTCGGCCCGATCGTGCCGGAGGAGATTTCATGGAAACGTGGCACGGGACGACGATCCTCACTCTTCGCAAGAAGGGCCGTGTCGTCATTGCAGGCGATGGGCAGGTGAGCCTCGGTGCAACGGTCATCAAGTCCAATGCGCGCAAAGTGCGCTCGCTCGGCCGAGGCGACGTGATCGGCGGGTTCGCCGGGGCGACGGCCGACGCCTTCACCTTGTTCGAACGGCTCGAAGCCAAGCTCGAGCAATATCCGGGACAGCTCACGCGGGCGTGCGTCGAATTGGCCAAGGACTGGCGGACGGATCGCTTCCTGCGTCGTCTAGAAGCAATGATGCTCGTCGCCGACCGTGAGCGGACGCTGGTCCTGACCGGCACGGGCGATGTCCTCGAGCCGGAGCACGATGTCATGGGTATCGGATCGGGCGGGAACTACGCGCTCGCAGCGGCCCGTGCACTCATGGACACCGATCTCGAAGCGGAGGCCATTGCCAGGAAGGCGATGGCGATCGCGGCGGAGATCTGCGTCTACACGAACGGCAATCTGGTCGTCGAAACGCTCGAGTCGTCGCGCTGACATTAAAAAAAGCGAGGCGCCACTTGGGTGACGCCTCGCCGGATGTTGTGCCGTGAAGACCACGCTCGGCTCGCGCTTAGAGCGCGTGCGCCATGCGTGCCTTCTTCGTCTCGAGGTAGCGCACGTTGTGCGCATTCGGCGTGCACACGACGGGCAGCCGCTCGATGACGTTGATCCCTTCCGCGCGCAGCGCGTCGACCTTTGCGGGATTGTTCGTAAGCAGCCGGATGTCCGGCAGCCCAAGATCGAACAGGATATGCGCGGCAAGATCATAGGTGCGCGCTTCGATCGGCGCGCCGACCGCTACGTTCGCATCCACCGTGTCATATCCCTGGTCCTGAAGCGCGTAGGCACGGATCTTGTTCACGATCCCGATGCCACGTCCCTCATGATAGGGCAGGTAAACGAGCACACCCAGTGGCGACGTGGTGATCGTCTCCAAAGCCGCCTGCAACTGCGGATAGCAGTCGCACTTCAGGGAATGGAAGATGTCGCCCGTGATGCAGCCACTGTGGACGCGCACGACCGGCAGCTCGCTGTTTGCCTGGTTCGCCCTGTGGATCAGGACAAACGCTTGATTGTGCGGATCATGCCCCTGATAGGCGCGAGCCTCCAGGTGCAATTCCCGACCACGAAACTCGATCGGCAGGATTGTCTGTGCCGACCAATCGAGATCAAGCGCGTAGGACTTAACCGCATTCGACTTCATATTTGCGCCTCCAGACGCATTTCAAGCGCTCACGCCATCGCACCAGATAACGTCCGTAGTCCAGCTACGGTTCCGATGTTCCTCATGCTTGTGGGGTTCTGCCGAGAGTTCGCCCACGCGCAGCCGAGAACCTCGCAGCACGCTCACCCGGCGCGTGCAGCGACCTCCAACTGCTACAAATTCTCCTGGAACGACAACCATGCAATGGTATCGCGGGTGAATGTTCAATGAACGGTTCCTGCCTCGGCATTCTGAGTTCACGAACCTGGAGCGTACCTTTCTCGCGCCTTTTTCGGCTTCCCCCCGCAGTGTCTGAAAAGCAGTCATGCTCTCCCCCGAAACACGCGGTAACGCATTCCCATGTATGCGAAAAATGTGGCGAGAATTGACGCGAATACAAGTGCCGTGAGTGGATGTGTTCCAGGGAGCACGTAGAGCACGGCGGCGAACACCACGTAGTTGATCGCTGCGGCTATCCATGCTGTCGCGGAATATCGGCTGAACTCCCCAAGCGTAGGCGGGGCATTCAAAGAGAAGGTTAATCGCCGGTGGGCGAGCCACCCTGCGACCATCGCTCCCGAGATCGCGATGAGCCGAGCCGTGAGTGGATCGAGCCCGACGACGAGAATGCCGAACTGGAGAAGACTCGCATCGCACACTAGCGCGATCAGTCCCGAGACGAGGAAGCCGCCCCAATGACGGAGTGGCGGCAGGTCACGCGCAGGATCGATCACCGGGTTCTGCTGGCTCATCGTGCGACGCCCCGATCCGTGGGCTGAGGGCCGGCATCGTCACCGAGGCCAATCTCGCGGTCGACGACGAAAAGGGGCCGCCCTTTGACCTCCTCGTAGATGCGTCCGAGGTACTCGCCGATGACGCCGAGCGAGATGAGCTGGATGCCGGAGAAGAGCATGACGGAGATGATGAGGGTCGGGAAACCGGGCGCGTCGATGCCGAAGACGAGCGCTTCGACGAGTATAAATAGTGCGAACAGGAAGGCGCAGGCCGACACGAGGAGGCCGAGATACGACCAGATCCTGAGCGGAATGGTCGTGAAGGAAACCAGCCCGTCGATCGCGAAGCGCATCAACTGACGCCAGCGCCAGCGAGAGCGACCCTCGCCGCGTGCCTCCACCTCATAGGGAATGCCGATCGAGCGGAAGCCGACCCAGGCGAACAGTCCCTTGTTTAAGCGCGCGCGCGCATCCATGCGATTGAGCACGTCGACAACCGGACGATCCAGTAGCCGGACGTCGCCGGCGCCTTCCGGCAGTTCGGTGCGGCTCATCGTTCTGAAGACGCCGTAGAACATTTTCGCCGTGAAGCGGTGCAGCGCCGTGTCGGTCGCCCTGTTCGAGCGCTCGCCATAGACGACGTCGTAGCCCTGCTCCCACTGGCGCACGAGGGCGGGAATGCTCTCCGGCGGATGCTGCAAATCGCCATCCATGACGATCACCGCCGCGCCGGTGGCATAGCGCAGGCCGGCGGCCACGGCGATCTCCTTGCCGAAATTGCGGCTGAGCACGACGGCCTTGAACCGCGGATCGCGCGCGTTGAGCGCCATGAGCATTCCGGCGGTGCCGTCTTTCGACCCGTCATCGACGAAAATGACTTCCCACGGCCGTGCGAGCCCGTCGAGAACGGCAACAAGCCGATCCAGCAGGCGCGACATGCCACGCTCTTCGTTCAAGACAGGTATGGCGATTGAAAGCATTCCGGGTTTCCCGGTCTGCGGCACGGTCGCCGCCTCCGGTATCGCCAGACTCGCCTTATGCACGGCTCGAGCCTCGATCAACTGCTACTCCGTCCATGGAGAAGGATCACCACAGCCGTCTTCATTTTCGCCTCTCGACCCAATCTTCCGTCCGTCCAAGGTTCCCCCGTCCAGGCGCACGCACGTCACCGCACGACGCCAAAATGGTCTGACGAAGGCGATGCTCGCATTGCAGTGTCGGGGGGACTGGGCGTCTCGCGGTCGAGAGGTTCTTTTGGCTTCTTCGGAACGTCCGGTCCGATCGCCTATATAGCGACAATCGGTGGATTTTGCACGGGGTGAAGCGTATAACCCCGCCGGTCGGCCCTGCGGCGTCGGGACACAGCGTGCGGGCATGACAGATCGCAGCCGCCTGCTCCTTCGGAAAAAGGCGGAAATATCAAAATCTTAGCGGTTTCTCCGTGCGTAAAGCATGAAGCCGGAGGAGTTGCCGCTGTTGGACGCGCGACGGATCATCCATGGCAGGCCATTCCCAGTTCAAGAACATCATGCATCGCAAGGGCAAGCAGGATGCTGCCCGCTCGAAGCTTTTCGCCAAGCTCGCCCGCGAGATCACCGTCGCCGCCAAATCCGGGCTGCCCGACCCCGAAATGAACGCCCGCCTTCGCCTCGCCGTGCAGAATGCGCGCGCCGAGAACATGCCCAAGGACAATGTTGAGCGCGCCATCAAGAAGGCAGCCGGCGGGGCGGACGAGAACTACGACGAGATTCGCTACGAGGGATATGGTCCCGGCGGCGTGGCCATCATCGTCGAGGCGCTGACCGACAACCGCAACAGGACCGGCGGCGCGATCCGCGCGGTCTTTACCAAGTACAATGGCAATCTCGGCGCGACCGGCGCCGTCTCCCACATGTTCGCCCGGGTCGGTGAGATCCTCTATCCGGCAGCGGCCGGCTCCGCCGACGCGGTGCTCGAAGCGGCCATCGAGGCCGGTGCGGACGACGTTGTCTCCGACGAGAGCGGTCACGCGATCACGACGGCGTTCGAAAGCATGATGGCGGTGGCGGCGGCGCTCGAAGGAACTCTCGGGGCACCGCAGTCCGTCAAGGCCGTCTGGAAGCCGGTGACGTCGACTCAGCTCGACGAGGACAATGCCGGCACGATCCTGAAGCTGATTGCCGCGCTCGAGGACGACGATGACGTCCAGTCGGTATTCGCCAACTTCGAGATCGACGACGCGACCATGGCCAGCCTGACAGCCGCCTGATCTGCGCTACGGCCACACCACAGCGAGCACGGCCAGAGCCACGCCCAGTGCGAGCATGATCATTGCCGTAATGGAAAGGGCCTGCGCGACGAAATGCCGAGCGGCATGTCCTGCCACGCGCCCAGCGCGCTTCACATGCGTTGGCGCATCCACCACATCGCGATAGCGCTCCTGCAACTCATCGCTGATGACGACGCGGCGGTTCCAGGCCGACCTCATGGCCAAATCGACTGCCTGACCTTTGAGGTCCCAGCGGCCGGCGACGCGCCAGAGCAGAAAGCCGACGACGACCATCGCAAGGCCACAGAAGAACAACACGGGATGCGTCGTGAAGGCCATGTGCGGCCTCCTTCGCAGATGTGGTGGCGCTAGATCGCCGGTGCCGCGATCGCCTCGATCATTACGTTCACACAGGCTGGCCTGCCCGAGGCAATAGCCCGTTCGATGGCGGCGGGAAGTGCTGCGGCATCGTCCACGAACTCGCCATGGCCGCCGAGTGCCGTGACCACCTGGTCGTAGCGCGTCGGCAGCAGGCTGCAGCCGTGCATGCGCTGGGCGCCGTAGTCGCGAAGCTGGATCTGGCTTTCTGCATTCCACATGGCATCGGTGCCGACGATCGCGACGAACGGCAGATTGTGCCGCACGGCCGTGTCGAACTCCGACATGTGAAAGCCGAACGTGCCGTCGCCGACGACAGTGATGATCGGCGCCTTCGGCTCCCAGGAGCGCGCCGCCACCGCGAAGGGAATGCCCGCACCAATGGAGCCCGCGACGCCATTGACGATCCTGCGCGGTGGCTTGATCAGGCTCTGGCCCCATTGCGCGAACTCACCGCCGTCGCAGATGAGCACGGTGTTCGGATCGCGCTCGACGATCGGCTTCAACGCCTTGAAGACTTCGACGGCATGGAGTCGACCGTTCTTGCCCTTCAGCGTCGCCCAGCTTTCGGGGCGATGATCGAGCAGGCGGCGTGCTTCGCCGAGCCATTGCGCATTGCGCGGGGTGGCTTTGCCGGCGCGCTTGGTGAGCGTGAGCGCGGCACCGCGCGCATCTGCGAGCGCAGCGAGTGCGAGGCGGCTGCCGAGTTCCTTCTGCGCGCGTGCGATCAGCGCCGGCTCGGGATCGATGCTGATCAGTTGGCACGTCGGCGCGACGACCGGCGGCTCGGCCCACTTGAGTGTGAAATCGAGCGGCTTGCCGAGGAGCACGATCAGATCGGTCCGCTTGAGCAGCTCCGAGAAGGATCCGAGCGTCGCATCGCGAATGCCGCGAGGGCTTTCCATGATGACGACGGGCGCCTGCACCGCTTTCTCGAGTTCGGCAAGCAGCGGCCGGCCGTGCGGCCCCGAGAGATGCGGCGCGGCAATGATCAGCGGCGCGCTCGCCTTGGCAATTGCGTCGAGCACGGCATCGGCCAACGCATCGGGGAGCGTGGCGGATGCCTCGCCGGGCAGGGAACCGGGGATCAATGCGTCGGAAGCTGCAATCTCCGCATCGAGCAAGTCCGAGGGGAGGCTCAGGTGCACAGGGCCGGGTCGACCGCTCTTTGCGATATGCCAGGCCTTGGCCACGTCCTCGCCGAGGGAGGCCGCAGAGGTCGACGCCCACGAGGCCTTGGCGACCGGACGGGCCAGATCGGCCTGCGCGATTTCCTGGAAGCCGCCGCGACCGAGCTCATCCGTTGCGGCATGGCCGGAGAGCAGCACCATGGGCGACTCGTTCGCGAGTGCCGTATAGAGCGCGCCGACGGCATTGGCATGGCCCGGTCCGCCGGTGACCATCGCAATGCCGGGCTTCCCCGTGAGGCGCCCCCAGGCGTCGGCCATATGAACGGTCGCGGCCTCGTGGCGCACGTGGATCAGCTCGAGCTTCGTCTCGAGCGCGGCGTCGAAGATCGACATGATGTGGTTGCCGGACAGCGTGAAGACCTTCTGCGTCCCGAGCTGCTCCAGCGTGCGCGCGACGATGTCCGCGCCTCTGATCTTGTCGGCCATGATTGGCGTTCCTTCTCGTGCGGCGTCGCGCCCATTGTTCGGGGCGCGGTTCTGATTGAACGCTGACCGGTACCATGCCAGCCGGATGCTTTGAATGGTGAGCATCGCGCGACGGCCTACGCGCGGCGCATGGCGGCGCCGGCGCAGGAAGCCTTGCGGCCGGACTTCAGGTGAACCGAACCTCGACCTTGCCGAGCAGGCCGAAGTCGGCAACGGCGGTCTGGTCTTTCTTGAGGGGGACGATCCCGGTGCAGGTTCCAGTCGACAGGATCTCGCCCTTCTTCAGGCTCGTGCCGCTGGCTCTGAGCTTTTCTACGATCCAGTCGAGCACGTTGCGCGGATCGCCGAGGCAATCGGAGCCGTTGCCCTCGCCGGTCATCATGCCGTCTATGTGCAGCTGGACGGGGTGGCGGGCCGCGTCGATCCCCCGCCAGTCGGTGATCGGCGTCCCGAGGATCATCGCATAGTTGAGCATGCAGTCTGCGACCGCGGAGGCCACGTCGTCGAAAGGAATGCGCACGAAGCGCGGACTGACGATCTCGAAGCATGGAATGACCGCATCGATGGCATCGAGAATCTCTTGCCGCGAATAGGGTGTCCCGCGCGCCGGTAGATCGCTACCTAAGCGGTAGGCGAACTCGCTCTCGATGGCCATGTGCTGCAGGCTGCCGATCTTTGGTGAGGCCGGGCTCGCGTAGATGTCGCCGGCGAAGAAGGGGCCATAGATTGGCTCGCTGACGCCGAACCTCTCCATTGTAACATGCGATGTCGCGCCGATCTTCCAGCCAGCCAGCTTGTCGGGCCAGATTTTGATGAAGGCATTCTGGATCTCGTAGCCCTCGGCCAGGGATCGAGGGCGGCTTTCGTCCGGCAAGCGTTCGAGCAACTGGCCATTCCGGCGAGCGGCGGCGAGAATGTCTGCAGCAGCACCTATCCTGGCGCTATTCATTGATTGGGCTCCATCCCGTGGTTTGTTGATGAGCTTAGTGCTTGTTGTCGCAGGCACACGCCAAGTTGTGTACGAGGGCACCTGCCGCAATTGCTCCGCATTGACGGCCTAATTCACCACCATCATCATGCGCCGGCAAGTGCGTCGCCCATTATGCAGGCGGCACATGGCTTTGGACGCGCCGAGGGGCTGTGAATGAGCGGTTGGCGCTATCTGCGCGCGAAAACGATCGCATCGGTGGCCGTCGCGCTGGCGGTCGCTGGGAGCGTCGTTGCGCTCGGACCGTCGTTCGTGCCGTCGGCCCAGGCCCAGAGTGGCTGGTGGCCGTTCGGTGGCGATGATCGTCCGTCGCGTCCGGAGCCGCGCGAGCCCGTTTATCGCGGCCCGCAGCCGCCTCCGCCGCCGGGGTGGGGGGTGCAGCGTGGTGAGCCGCCTCCGCCGCCGGGTGCCGCCGGCAATATCTGCTTCCAGCTCGAGCAGCGGCTTGTCTCGGACGGCCAACGCGGCAATCAGTCCCGCGATGTGCTGCCGAAGATCGAAGCCGAGATGCGTCAGCTCGATCGCGATATCCGTTCGAATGAGCGCGAACTCGACCGCAACGAGTGCTACGAGACTTGGCTTTTCTCGCGCACGCTTCGGCGCACGCGCGCCTGTGTGGGCCTCGCGCAGCGGTCCGAGGACATGCGGCGGCGGCAGAGCGACCTCGACGTTCAGCGCCAGCAGATCATGGGCACGAGCAATCGGTCCATGCAGGACGAGATCATTCGCGAGTTGGCGCGGAACAACTGCGGCGCGAACTATCAGCAGGAAGCGCGCCGGCGTGGTGGCGGCAACAATCCGTTCGGCTCGTTTTTCTGGCAGGACGAAGAGCCCGGTGCCCGCCCGCAGACGCCGACCAATCAGTTCGGCGCGCTGCCGTACGCGACCTATCGGACGCTCTGCGTGCGCACGTGTGACGGCTACTATTTCCCGATCAGCTTCGCGACGCTGCCGAGCCACTTCCCGCGCGATGTCGATGCGTGCCAGTCGCGGTGCGCGGCGCCGACCGAGCTCTACTACCACCAGAACCCGGGCGGTGCGGTGGAAGAGATGGTGTCGGTCGCTGAGAACAAGCCTTATACCAGCATGAAAAACGCATTCCGCCATCGCAAGGAATACGTCGAGGGCTGTTCGTGCAAGCAGGCAGAGTACTCGCCGACGGCGGGTGAGCCGGCCGAGCGCAAGGCGCAGGCACCGGATCTGCGACCGGGACTAGCGAGCCAGCGTCGCTAGTTTTCCTGCCTTGGCGTTCGTTCAACTCTTTCGATCGATCACGCGCGCGTGTGGTGCGAAGGCACCACTTGCGGCCGAATCGATTTCCGGACAGCCGTTTAGGAAGATGATCATATTGCAGATGACTTGTCCGAGCGCCTAGGCTGCAACGCATCAGAAAAACGATTGTCGTAAATCATCGACAGTCGCCTGCTGATTACCAGTGTCTGCGTACAGGTCTTGTGTTATGAGCAGCCTTGCCAGTGCCGACGATGTCGACCCGAGTGAGTTCGGTACGCATATCCCAGAGCTCGTGAAGCTCCGACCTATCGGGATGGATCACTGGTCGGACGTGCGCTACGTCCACGGCACATCGTTTCGCACGATCATCGCGCCACGCGCCTCCCAACAATCCGTCGACGAGTTCATGAAATGGCTCGCGACGCCGGAATACGTGGATCAGCTCGCCAGCTCGGATCTGTTCGGCGCTTGGCTCGACGGCCAACTCGCGGGCACGGCTGGTTGGCGTCCAATGGATAGCCGCGGCCGCGTCGCGCGGATCGAAGGGCTCTTCGTGCAGCCTCTTTTTGCCTTCATGGGCCTCGGCTCGCTGCTGCTCGCCAATGCAGAGGCGCGCGCACGCCGCGCCGGATATGCGACCATCACCGCACTCGCATCGTCCGTCTCGGTCCCCTTCTTTATGCGCGCTGGCTACGACGTTTATGCTCAAGGGCCTGGTGTGTCGGACTTCGCAGGCGACCTGCCGGTGTTCGTCATGCGCAAGCAGGATGCGGCGTCGCGCGCAAACACACAAACGTCCGATACGCTGCAACTTGTGCTCGCCGCCATTGGCGAGGACGAGGTTGCTC
>JAEYPL010000127.1 GCA_023410905.1 Pseudomonadota bacterium | reverse complement strand
GCCTGATCCTCACCGCGATCTACACATCGCTGATCGTGTGGATCGTCGGTCTCGCCGTGCCGGTGACCGCGTCGTACATCCTCTGCGCGGTGATTGCCGCGCCGGCGCTGATCAAGCTCGGCGTCCCGGACTTCGGCGCGCACATGTTCATCTTCTACTATGCCGTGCTTTCGGAAGTGTCGCCCCCGACGGCGCTGTCGCCCTTCGCGGCGGCTGCCATCACGGGCGGTGATCCCTACAAGACGACGTTGCAGTCGTGGAAGTACACGATGCCGGCATTCCTGGTACCGTTCGTGTTCGTCCTCGATCCGCTCGGCATCGGCCTGCTGCTGAAGCTCCCTGAGGGTGCGACGTGGTTCGACATTCTCGAGATCACGCTGCAAGTCGGCGCGGGTATCGCGCTCCTCGCGTTCGCCTTCCAGCGCTGCTATCGCGTGCGCACGAATGGTATGGAGACGGCGCTGTTTGCCGCCGCCGGCATCTTGCTGGTGCTGCCGACTGTTGTGGCCGCGATCCTGAAGCCGGTCATCGGCATCGACATCTCCGGTTACATGCCGCTGTTGCCGCAGCTCGGACTGCACATTGGCTACACTGTCGTGATGGCGCTGGTGCTCTTCGTGATCGCTCACACCATGCAGCGAACGCGAGCGGCGGCTCTCGCCCCGAGTTGATAGCCGAGTTGATCTGGCGGGGCTTCCGCTCTGGCGCTCGGCCCCGCCAGAATTCAGCTTCTCCAGAACTCGGGCCGGAAGAGCACGAGCACGGTGAACAGCTCGAGGCGGCCGAGCAGCATCGCGCACGACAGCACCCACTTCGCGCCAGTCGGCAATGTCGCGAACGTGCCCGCTGGCCCGACGATGTCGCCGAGACCTGGGCCGACGTTCGACACGGCCGTGGCAGCGCTCGAGAGCGCCGTTACTAGGTCGAGCCCCATCGCTGCGAGTACGACGGTGAAAAGGCCGATCGTCGCCATGTAGAGCGCTAGAAATGCAACGACCGAGAACGGCACGTCTTCTGGTAACCGGCGGCCATTGTAGAGCAGGGTGACGATGCGGTGGGGGCTGATCAGGTGAAGTAAGTGACTCCGGGTCAATAGCGAGGCGACCTGGAGGCGGTAGATCTTGATGCCGCCAGATGTCGATCCTGAGCATCCACCTACAAACAGCAAGATGAAGAAGACGCCGACCGCGAAGGGACCCCAGCCTCCGTAGTCGGTGGTAGAGAAACCGGTGGTCGTCACAACCGATACGACATTAAATGTCGCGAGATTTACGGCGTCGACGTAGTGCAAGCCGCGCGCGAACACGAGCCACGTGGAGAGCACAAACGAGGCCGTGAACAGGAGCAGAAGGAAGCCCTGGACCTGCTCGTCCCGCCAGAGCGCCGAGGCGTCGCCACGCATTGCCTTGATGTACAGAACGAAAGGAAGGGCGCCGCAGATCATGAAGAAAATGGCTGCCCAATCTAGTGGGGCAGACCTGAAATAGCCGAAGCTTTCGTCATGCGTGGAAAAGCCGCCAGTAGCGACGGTCGATAGCGCGTGGCAGATCGCGTCGAACGGCGTCATTCCCAAGAACATAAAGACGATCACGCAGGCCACGAGCAGGCCGATAAAGACACCGCAAATAGAGCCAACGAGCTGCCGCGCTCTCGGCACGATTTTCTCGGAGCGATCTGAGCTTTCCGTCTGAAAAAGCTGCATGCCGCCGATGCGAAGGAACGGCAGGATGAGGATCGCGACGACGATGATGCCTAAGCCGCCGATGCCTTGAAGCAGCGCGCGCCAGAGCAGGATGCCTCGCGGCTGGCTGTCGAGCTTGGTTATTACGGTAGCGCCGGTGGTCGTGAGTGCAGAGACCGATTCGAAATAGGCATCGGCGACGGGCAGCCCCAGCCCGACGAAGGGAATGGCAGCAAAGGCCGCCACGGTCGTCCAGCAGAGTGTGGTCAGCAGGAAGGCTTCTCTCAGCCCCGCCCTGACCGGCTTGCGGTCGTAGGCAAAGAGCACCATCAGCCCGCCAACGAAGAAAGTAACGAGCGCTGATACCGCAAAGACATGCCAGCTCGAGTGACTGTCCGCATAATCGACAGCCATTGGCACCAGCATCGCCGCTGCCACGAGGCAAACCATCAGGCCGAGGGCCAGAAGGATAGGGCGAAACTGGATCACGTAATTCCCCGTCGCCGAACGACGTCAGGGCCCGCGTTCAAATTACTTCTTGCGGCCCTTCGCAGGTCTGTTGGTTTTGCACGGTCGGCTGTTCACGTGGCAAGAGAACTCGGAACTCGTCGTCCTATCGCAGTTAACGGTCTTGCTGACCGACTCGCTGAAGCGGCCCCACGGCGGACCGTACTCCCAGATCGTGAACGACTCCCAGCTCCGGATGGCCGCCCTCTCGGCGTCCTTCTTGGTCTTGCCGGTGCCCGACCCATCGTGGGTATGCGTTGCCATGCACGTCTTGTTGCGACCCACCTGCACCCAGGAATGGATCCCTGCAAGGCCCGTTTCCTGGGCCTGCACGATCCCTGGCGTGGCCGCGAGGCCGGCCAGCACGGCCGCCCCGGCGGCCATCAAGCACATACGCTTCATAGATTTTCCCAGCCTGTTTTGTCGGTTGACGGCGATCCGTCCGGACCGACTCAATCTGCCCGCTGAGAACATGCCTGATTTGTCCAGGGCCACGCTATGGCCCGGCTGCTACAGTGCGCTGCATTCCGTTGGAATTCTTCCAGGAACAGGTCGAGTATCGGGCTGCTGCCCGGTTGCCCTCAAGTCACGACGAGACGCTCCAGCGCGGCGCGAATGCCGGCTGGAATCGGCACCGGCTTGTTCGTCGCGCGTTCGACGAAAACATGCACGAGATGGCCTTCCACGCGCGCCGCATCCTCGCCTTCGCCGAAGAGCCCGACCTCATAGCGCACCGATGACGTACCCAGGCGGCCGACCCTGAGACCCGCGTCGATCACCTCTGGATAGGCGAACGAGCGATGAAAGCGACACATCGTCTCGGCCATGATCCCGATGATCGGTGCGTTGTGAAAATCGAGCCCGCCGGGATCGATCAGGTAGCGGTTCACGACGGTGTCGAAATACGAGTAGTAGACCACGTTGTTCACGTGGCCATAGACGTCGTTGTCCATCCAGCGCGTCTGCACCGGCATGAACTGGGCGTACTGGCGGCGCAGGCCGGGTTCAGGGCGTGCCGAGCTCATGAGCGTGCCTTCTTCACGGCAATGGCCATGATCTCCACGAGGCAACCGGGTGTCGCCATCCGCGATTCCACGCAGGCGCGTGCCGGAAGATTTGCCGGGTCGATCCACTCGTTCCAGACGACGTTCATGGCATCGCGGAAGCGGATGTCCGATAGCCAGATCACGACCTGAAGAATGTGCGACTTGTCGCTGCCGCACATCGCGAGCCAGCGATCGAGATCGCCGAGCGCCTGCCTGGTCTGCCCGCCGACGTCGAGGCTCTCGTCGTCGGCGATGCAGCCGGCCGTGAAGATCATGTCCCCCGCCTCGACCACGTTGGCGAGGAGGGGTTCTAGTTCGCGGCGGACAATCATTGCTTACTTCGTCGCGATGACGCCGATTTCGACGAGAAGCTTCGGATCGGCGAGGCGCGCCTCGATGCACGCGCGGCCGGGCAGGTTCTTGCCGCCGGTCCAAGCGTTCCACTCGACGTTCATGGCATCGCGATTGCGGATGTCGGTGACCCAGATCGTCGCCGAGACGATCTTCGATTTGTCGGAGCCGGCCAGTGCGAGAATCCGGTCGATCTCGTCGAGGATTTCCTTGGTCTGGCCGCCGACGTCCTTGTTGCGGTCGTTCGCCGTGATGCCTGCCGTGAAGACAAACCCGTTAGCCTCGACGGCCTTGGAAAGAATGCCGGCGGACTCTTGTCTGATAAGGGCCATGGGAACGTGTTTCCTCACGCTGAATGTTGATGATGGGGGACCTTCTTAGCACGGGCGCCAGCGAGTGCCAGCCTCAGAACGTGCGCCCGCCGGCGAGGGCCTCAGAACACGCTGGTGCCCTGCATGGAGCCGACCATCAGCGTGAGACCGAGCCCCAGGACGAGGCACGCACCGCCGATGCCGGCTGCCGTTCGCACGCGAGCGCCCCATACGCTCTCCTTGCCGCCGCCGATCCGCATGGCGAGCTCGCGCGAGCCGACGGCGAGAGCCGCAAGGAATGAGACGGTGATGGCCGTGCCGATCGCCATGGCGAAGGTCGCGAAGACGCCTGCCCACATGAGGCCCTGGCTGATGGCGAACACGAGCACGAGGATCGCCCCCGTGCAGGGACGGATGCCGACTGCGAGCGCGATCGCGATGGCCTGCCGCCAGGACCATGGACCTTGAAGCTGGCTCGGATCGGGCATGTGGGCGTGATTGCAGCAGCTCCCGTCCGCCGCGTGCGCGTGCTCGTGGCCGTGGTGGGTATGGTCGTGCGGGTGCCCGTGATCATGCGAATGCGCGTGGCCATGATCATGGGCGTGGTGGTGATGCCCATGATGCCCATGGTCGTGCGCATGGTGATGGTGGTCATCATGGTGGTGATGATCGTGGCCATGGTTATGCGCATGGGCGTGAGCGCCGCTCGCTACGGCAGGCTTCGGCCATGCGGCCTTGATCTGCGTGTAGAGCAGCCACGCGCCGACCAGCGCGACAAAGCCCCAGCTCAGCGTTTCGAGCCAGGCCTCGGTCGATTTCATCGTCATGCCGGTCGCGCTCAGCACAAGTACGAGAATGCCGACGACGATGAGTGCTGAGAGCCCTTGAAAGGCCGCAGCGAGAAACGACAGTGCAATGCCGCGTCGCACGGTCTGCTCGTTCGCGAGCACGTACGAGGAGATGACGGCCTTGCCGTGTCCCGGACCGGCAGCATGCAAGACGCCATAGGCAAAGCTGAGGCCCGCAAGCACGAGCGTCGCGAACCAGGGATCGCCCGTCCTGATCTCGCGTACGGCTGCTGCGAGCCGGCGATTGATCTCGGATTGCTTGGTCATGATCCACGAATAAGCGCGGGCGAACACGCCGGTCGGCTCTTCGGCGACTTTGGCAGGCGGCAGGAAGCTCTTCGGGGCCGACGCTGGCGGCGATTGCGCGATGGCGACCGTGCTCGGCGCAACGAACGAGGCGACGACGAACGCGCACGCCAGAATGCGCCAAGCCAGAGCAATGCGCCGGAAGGCAGATGCGATCATGAAGGTGGTCCGCAGGAGATCGTTGCCGGCCTGACAAAGCCGAAGCCGACGGATTGGCCACCGAATTGCTGGGCAAAGGCATCGCCGAGCTTGCCCGCATCGGCCGCGGGATTGGGCTGGGTCTCGGATTTGGCGACGTCCTCCGCAGTAGGCGGCGGCGGTGATGCGGCGGTGCCTTCACCCATAGTGACGCGGCAGCCTTGCGGTGCGCCCGCGCCGAGCACGACCGGATCCTTCTCTGCGGCCTGGAAGGCGATGAAGAAGCTCGGGTCCGCGATCGTGAAGTTGAAGCCTTGGGCTTCAGCCAGCACGGGCTGGGCAAGCGGCAGCGTGAAGTGCAGGCTCAGCACTTTCGGCGGCCCAGCGGGTGGAGCTTCCGCCGCTTCTGGCTGATCGGGCGCACTGCCAAAGAACCGATCCCACAGACGCGCAAAGAAGCCCTTCTCCTCGGGAGGTGACTTGGGAACGGCGACGCCCGTGCCCTCGAAGGCCGCATCACCGGTTTTCATGGTGATCTCGACCGCACCTTCCGGTGCATCTGCGTGTTCGAGATAGAAATCCTTCGGCCCGTCGAGCTTGAGCTGCTCCGTCGCGAGGCGTGCCGTGGTGAAGTAGTTGAACTCCTTCAGGCCTTCCATATTGACCTTGGCGAGCTCGGCGAGCTCACTGCGGTCGTAGGTGCCGTCGTTGTTCGTATCGAGGCCCTGGATGGCCATGGCCGTGTAGAAGTCGTCGAACGACCACTTCTGGCGAAGGCCGATGATCGTGCCGTTCTCGTAGAGCACGGTCGTCTCGGTCGTGACCCAGACGTGCGGATGCGCGTGCGCCGGATTCGCTCCGAGCAGGAGCGCCGCGCCAGCCAGTACCCCACATGCAGCCTGCCTATGGATCATCGAGTATCCAGCCTCCTGGAAGCGGTGCGAAGGCAGCCGCCCATGCGCGCCGACAGGATATCCGCTTCGCGGTCGCGCGTAAAATCCGTGCCGCACCCTATTGTTAGGCTGGCCTGCGTCCGCCTCGAAAGCCACTGGTAGTCAGGATTTGGCCCACAATGTGGTCAGTCGACGGAGCGGAGGGGTCGCGCAGCGCCCAATCAGGTCTCGCGGGGTGGATAGCCGGCCCAGGACCGCACCGTGCGTATGGCGAGGTGGCTCTGCAGACGCGCGACATGCGGAAGTCGGGCCAGCCGCTCACGGTGAATACGCTCGAAATCGGCCGCATCCACGGCGACGACCCTGAGGAGGTAGTCCGTACCGCCCGCCATGAGATGGCATTCGAGGATCTCGGGCGATGCTTCAACAGAGCGCTCGAAGGCCTCCAGCGCCTTGTCGCTCTGCGAGCGCAGGGCCACCTCGATGAAGAATTCCATGGAATAGCCGAGCGCGCGGCGGTCGAGGCGCGCCGTATATCCGGCGATGACGCCGGATTGCTCCAGGTTCCGGATCCGCCGATGGCACGCTGACGGTGAGAGCCCGGCAAGAGCGCCGATCTCCGCCACCGTCTGGCGGCTGTCCGTCTGCAGGGCGCGCAGGATGCGCCGGTCGATGGCGTCCACGTTCATTCGAATGCTGTCCCGGAACTTCCGCGCATCTTCCGAAATTATTGCATGAAATAGCGCAAATACACCCCAGTTTCGTGCCGTTTTGCTCATCGCGGCGCCTAATCTTCGAGCGTGGTGAGCGGCAGCGGGAGATAAACCATGCGGATCGGCGTTCCGAAGGAAATCAAGGTCCACGAGTATCGCGTCGGCATGACGCCGGTTTCAGTGCGCGAGGCGGTCGCGCGTGGACATGAGGTCGTGGTCGAGACCAATGCGGCGCTTCGCCAGGGCATCAGTGATGACGACTACCGCAAGGCCGGTGCGACGATCCTCCCCTCGGCGGCCGATGTCTTTGCCAAGGCCGATATGATCGTGAAGGTGAAGGAGCCGCAGCCCGCCGAGTGCAAGATGCTGCGCGAGGGCCAGACGCTCTTCACATATCTCCACCTCGCCCCCGATCCCGAGCAGGCCAAGGCGCTCATGGCGTCGGGCGCCACGGCCATCGCCTACGAGACAGTGACGAACGCGCGCGGCGGCTTGCCGCTGCTGGCGCCCATGAGTGAGGTTGCCGGCCGCATGGCCATCCAGGCTGGTGCGCACTGCTTGGAGATGGAGCAGGGAGGGCGCGGAATGCTGCTCGGTGGCACGGCGGGTGTGCCGCCGGCGAAAGTCGTCGTGCTCGGCGGTGGTGTTTCGGGTGCCAATGCGGCGCGCATGGCAATCGGGGTCGAGGCCGACGTGACCATCCTCGATATCAACATCGACCGGCTCGCCGAGCTGAAGGCGCAGATGGGGGCAGGTCTCCGTACGGCCTTCTCCACGCGTCAGGCCGTTGAGGATTACGTGCTGGACGCGGATCTCGTCATCGGCGCGGTGCTCGTTCCCGGTGCCGAGGCGCCGAAGCTCATCACGCGCGACATGATCAAGGCCATGAAGCGCGGCTCCGTGCTCGTCGACATCTCCATCGACCAGGGTGGCTGCGCGGAAACTTCGCGCGCGACGACTCACGCTGCGCCGACCTTCATCGTCGACGATGTGGTACTGCGTTGCCAATATGCCGGGCGCGGTTGCGCGCACGTCCACCTTCGCGCTCAACAACGCGACGTTGCCGTTCATCCTGGCGCTGGCCGACAAGGGCCCCAAGCGCGCCATGGCCGAGAACCCGCATCTGCTGGCGGGCCTGAATGTGTACGCTGGGCGGATCACCTATCCCGCCGTCGCCGAGGCGCTGGGCGTCGAGGCTGTGCCGGCCAAGGCGGCGATCGGGTGAGGCGGGTGGCGCTATTTCTTGGGCTTTCTGATGGGCAGCGGAGGCGGCGGCATAGTCGGCGTCCAATCCTTTGGCATCGTAAATTCGTTCAGCACTGATTGATGGATGTCCCGCGCCACTGACCAAGCGTGCTGGTGAGTGAAGAGGAGCGACATGGCCGACGGTAGCTCGAGCAGCAACACCATCAGCGTGACCGCAATCCAACGAACGGGGCGAGGTGGGACCGACTTGGTCAGCGCCCATACGACGCGGCGGCTCGCTGTAAAAGCTAATGGGACGACTAGGGCTCCAAGAACGATGGCCCCGATACCAGCAAATCCAAGAAGTACATGACGCCCAACGCCTGTGAGTTTCAAGGAAGCTGCGCCGACTTCGCTGATGTCAGCCTGGAAGATGACGACCGCCAATATCAAAATTGTAAGCGCGCACGAAAGGCCTAAAGGTAACCAAAGCATGGCCGTAGCGTGCTGAATATTCAGCTCATCTCTCGAAAACGGAAGGAACGGCTCCTGCTTGCTCGGTAGGGCATTTGTGGGCGATGGGGACAAACTCCCGTTTGGGCTTTCTGCCAACAATTCATCGTAGCGGCGACCATGCAGAAGTGGCAAAGCCGATCGGCCGGACGTGCGCTTCGGTTCGGGGCGCTCGGGAACAAGGTCAAACGACTGCTGTCCCTGAGCTTCTGCGGCAATGTAGTCCGACGATCTAGGCGGGCGATATGTCTTCCGCACCGTTTTGCTCCGATATGGGCATAACGGAAGGTCGTCTGATTCGGTGCGATGATGCGCGGGAAATCCTTGCCGCTGCATCTACATTCCGCGTTTTCCGCAGGAGTGATGTTTTCGCGATGAGCCTCTGCAACTTAACCTCCCGCCCGGTTCGGCTTTCGTTGCGGTGCGCAAAGGGATATAAGGCGGCCAATCACCGCCATCCGTGAGGCACCGCGGCCCGCCGTCATGCAAAAAGCCAAGAAAGATCAGCGCCCTGAGGCGCGCTTGCCGAAGGGGTTCCAAGACACCGGCCCGGCCGATGCCCGCGCGCTCGCGCGGATGCTCGCGACCATCCGGGAGGTCTACGAATCCTACGGCTTCGAGCCCCTGGAAACGAGCGCCATCGAGTACACCGACGCGCTCGGCAAGTTCCTGCCCGACCAGGACCGGCCCAATGCCGGCGTGTTCTCCTTCCAGGACGAGGACGAGCAGTGGCTCTCGCTGCGCTATGACCTGACGGCGCCGCTCGCGCGCTATGTCGCCGAGAACTACGAC
>JAEYPL010000122.1 GCA_023410905.1 Pseudomonadota bacterium | reverse complement strand
TTGTGGGCGACCATGCGATAGGGATGCGCGAGCTTCCACGAGGGGAAGGTGTTCGTCGAGAAACGCTGGTGAACGAGCGCGAGCGAGGAGATCACACGCGGATCGGAGAGCTCCTTGTAGTAGGCCTTGACCTGCCACGAGAGGAACATGCCCTTGTAGACGAGCGTGCGGCTCGACAGGCTCACGGTGTAGTGGCCGACGTCGCGCTCCTTGAAGGACTTGAACAGTGCGTTCGAGACGACCTTGCGGATGAGGTAAAGCTTGCGCTCGAAATCGTCCTGGTCGGTCAGTCCCTTCGGACGGCCGATGAAGAGCTGCCGGTGCACGGGCTCGGCGGCGCGCACGAGCGGGGGAAGCCGCGAGTTGTCGACCGGTACGGTGCGCCAGCCGAGGAATTCGAGACCCTCCTGACGGATGAGGCGCGCCCAGATCTTCTCGCAGTGCGTGCGCAGGCGCTCGTCCTGCGGCATGAACATATGGCCGACGCCGTACTGGCCGGGCTCCGGCAGCTTGATGCCGAGCGCCGCGCACTCGTCCTTAAGGAAGGCGTGCGGGATCTGAATGAGGATGCCGGCCCCATCGCCTGCGCCCGGCTGGGCGCCCTCAGCGCCCCGGTGCTCGAGGTTCTCTAGAATCGAGAGCGCATCCTCGACGATCGCGTGGCTCGGCCGGTTCTTGAGATCGACGATGAAGCCGACACCACAGGCATCGGTCTCTCGTTTTGGGTCGAAAAGCCCCTGGGCTCGCGGATTTGCCCAATCCATGACACTGGAGTCGATTCCAGATTGCGCGGCGCTGTTTTCGAGAGGCGCGTGTGCCATGGTCGATAATACCCCAAGTCGTCAGATGTACCTGAGGACGCGCTGCCCATCTTGAGCGGGTCTTGCGCGCCCCGATTCCAGATCGCAGGCACGCCAAGTGGCGCCGTGTGGTCAGGGATGACCATCCTGCGTTTAAGTGGGTGAATCAGGCGGTCGGGTCATCGCTTCAACCGCGCCGTGGCATATCTCCGGTTCGGATATGCTACACGGCGGGCAAAGGGTCCTGATCGACGACTTGCTGCCTGCCCCACGAATGTGGATCACGCCCCCCGAAAATGGCGCCTTGGGTTGAGGCGCGCGCCGGGCGGTCTGAGCGGACGATCCACACAAAGGACAGGATAGCTGACCTAGTCCACCTTGGAAACGCCAAAGTTTGGGCGGCGCAGCAAAAAATGACCCCGCGAGCGGACCGCTTCGGGGGCCAGGGCGCGCGGATCGCTGGGAAACTGCGCGGATCGGTCACGTAAAGATAAGTCAGTTCAATAGGTTATGTTTTCAGTGCGTGCGCAGCAGGGGAGTTGGGCAGTCATGAGGGCGTGGCTCGGACTGGACGGTGCGCCGCCGCTGGTGCGCCTAATTCTCGTGAACGCCCTGATCGGCGTCTGTGCAGGGGCGGTGACGGCGGCCGCCCTGGTCGCTTCAGGCGTGCTCGGGCTCCAGGCCCTGCTCGTCTCGACGAGTCAGCCATGGCTCGCCGGCCTGCTCTTTTTCAGCGGCTTCATGGTGACGTTCGGCAGCCTCGCCGCTGGGGCCGCCCTCATGCGTGCCGGCCGGGAGCCGCCCGGCGATGAGGGCTGAGCGCGGGTCAGAGAAGCTCGGGCACGACCCATAGCGGCGGCTTTCCGCGGGCCACGCGCTGGACGTTGTCGAAAGCATTGCGGAAGCGCGCAATGTGGTTGTCGGACGTCGGCCCAGCGAAGTGGGCTGTCAGCACCACGTTGTCGAGCTGGAGGAGGGGATTGTTAGCGGGCGGCGGCTCTTGGTCGAACACATCGAGGCCGGCGCCGAAGATCTTGCCCTCGCTCAGCACTTTCGTGAGCGCCGGCTCGTCGATGACGGGGCCGCGGCTGGTATTCACGAGGATGGCGGTGGGCTTCATGAGGGCCAGCTCAGCCGCGCCGATCATGTGGCGGGTGGAGTCATTCAGCGGCACGTTCAACGACACGAAATCGCTGGTGCGCAGCAGCTCCTTGAGCAGGCGGAACTTGACGCCGATCGCGTCCTCCTCGTCCTCCGTCAGGCGGCGCACATCGAAGTAGACGATCTTCATGCCAAAGGCGCGCGCGAGCCGGGCGACCTTCTTGCCGATCGTGCCGAGGCCGATAATGCCGAGCGTTTTGTCATAGAGCTCGTACATGGCCGGCGCCGGGCCATTCCCGCGCCAGCGCCCGCCGCGTACGCTCGCGTGCTGCCAGATCACGCGGCGCGAGACCGTGAGCATGAGCATGATCGCGTGCTCGGCGACCGAGATCGCATTGGCGCCGCCGTTGTTGCAGACCGGCACGCCGGCCGCGCGGGCGGCCTCGATATCGACCGCGTCGTAGCCGGCGCTCAGGAGCTGCACGAGCTTGAGCTTGCGGGCGCCGAGATGGAATGACGGCCCCATCTTCACATTCGGATAGCAGATCATGTACTCGGCGCTTTCTACGGCGCGCATGAGTTCGGCCCCGCCATCCGGCGCCAGCACCAGCTCGAAACCCGAGGGTGCGAGGGATTGTGCCAACTCCCCGGTCGCAGGCGACGGGGGCACGAGCACGATCCGCGGCAGTGAAGTCGACATGGCAGGGTGCTCCTCGATGTGGATTTGATTGGGAGCCAATGGCTCCAGGAATTGGAAGGATCCACTATCCTCCTGCTTTCCTGTCCGGACAAGCTCCCCCGTTGCGATCGTGAGGCGCGCGCGGTGCAAGGCGCTCTGCCGAGGCCGGCATTGTGCACCCGCGCTCATCGGCCTACGGATGGCCTGGGGCCGCGCACCGGCAGCCCGCGGCCAGAAGAATGACAGATACAACCGACAAACCCGCGGCTGAGATGGAGATGAGCGCCAGCCGGCGCATTCTCATTCTCATCTCGACGATGCTGTCGGTCGCGCTCTATTTCAGCTCGATCCTCGTTGCCTCGACCGTGCTCCCGCAGATGCAGGGGAGCTTCTCGGCGACGCCGGACGAAGTTTCCTGGACGATGACGTTCAACATCCTGGCGACCGCTATCGCCATGCCTATGACGGGCTGGCTTGCGGCCCGCTTCGGCCGCAGCACCGTGATGATCTGGTCGACGGGCATCTTCACAGTCGCAACGGCGCTCTGCGGCTTCGCAACGACACTCGAGGAACAGATCCTCTGGCGCATTGTGCAGGGCGCGGCCGGCGCCCCTTGCGTGCCGCTCGCTCAGACGATCCTGCTCGATACGTTTCCGCCGCGCCAGCATCGCATGGTGCTCGGCATCTACGGCATGGGCGTCGTTCTCGGTCCGATCATCGGGCCGGCGCTCGGCGGTTATCTCGCCGAGATCCTCAACTGGCGCTGGGCTTTCTTCCTGCTCATTCCAGTCGGCGTGGTGGCGACGCTCGGGCTTGCGGCGACGCTGCCGCCAGATCGCGGGCAGGGGCCGGTCTATCTAAGCTGGGTCGGTTTCATCCTGCTGTCAT
Organism: Pseudomonadota bacterium; assembly: GCA_023410905.1. Classification (GTDB taxonomy): domain Bacteria; phylum Pseudomonadota; class Alphaproteobacteria; order Rhizobiales; family Hyphomicrobiaceae. The sequence goes on along the minus strand of JAEYPL010000122.1, from coordinate 117 downwards.
TGGCGATCGGCGGCCTCCAACTCGCATTGTCGCGCGGACAGCGGCTCGATTGGTTCGAGTCGACGGAAATCCGCGTTACGCTCTTCGTGTCGGTCGTCGCGTTCTACCTGTTCCTCG
>JAEYPL010000183.1 GCA_023410905.1 Pseudomonadota bacterium | reverse complement strand
TAAGTACGGGGAGAAGGGACTTGGTGCGCTCGGGGCAGGCCAGAGGCATGCGCCCTCGCTCGCGCCTCTGGCGCGAATGCACAAAAACAAACAGGCCCGGATTTCTCCGAGCCCACTCGTTCTCATGTAGCGGTCGAAGACCGCGAGGTTAGATTGCTACCGGCGAGGTAGCGGCCGCGGAAAATATCAAGCAACTGCCTTGATCACGGCCTTGAGCTTGTCGGTGATCTCGCCGATCTGGCTCTCGCTGACGATGAAGGGCGGCGAGGGGACGAGCGTGTCCGCCGTGACGCGGCAGTAGAGGTCATGATCGGCATACATGCGCTCGATGGCGTCGTAGCCGCGCAGACCGACCTTGCCCGGGATGGGATCGAGGTCGATGCCGGCGAGCAGACCGATCGTGCGGATATCCGCGACGTTCGGCAGGCCCTTGAGGCTCATCATGGCATCGGCGAACACCGGCTCCAGCGCCTTGGCGCGCTCGAAGAGGCCTTCGTCCTTGTAGAGCTTGAGCGTCGCGAGGCCGGCGGCGACGGCGAGCGGGTGGCCCGAGTACGTGTAGCCGTGGAAGAGCTCCGGCAGATGCTCGGCACCCGTCATGTGCGTCTCGTACACGCCTTTGCGCACGAACACGCCCGACATGGGCACAGCGCCGTTGGTGACGCCCTTCGCGAACGTGATCATGTCGGGGACGACGCCGTAGCGATCGGCGGCGAAATTGTGGCCGAGACGGCCGAAGCCGGTGATGACTTCGTCGAGAATGAGCAGGATTCCGTGCTGCTCCGTGATCTGGCGCAGCTTCTCGATGTAACCCTTCGGCGGCGGCAGCGTGCCCGTCGAGCCGGCGACGGGCTCGATGATCACGGCGGCGATCGTCGAGGCATCGTGCAAGCCGATGAGACGGTTCAGCTCGTCGAGCGTCTCCGTGCCCCACTCGGGCTCGCCCTTGGTGAAAGCCTGCTTGGAGCGGTTGTACGTCGAGGGAAGGTGATCGACACCTGCGAGCATGTTGCCGAACATCTTGCGGTTGGCGACCATGCCGCCGACCGAGATGCCGCCGAAGCCGACGCCATGATAGCCGCGCTCGCGGCCGATGAAGCGCGTGCGGCTGCCTTCACCGCGCGAACGGTGATAGGCGAGCGCGACCTTGAGCGCGGTGTCGACCGCTTCACTGCCGGAGTTGGCATAGAGCACATAGTCGAGATCGCCCGGCGTCATCAGCGTGAGCTGGGAAGAGAGCTGGAACTGCTGGGGATGGCCGTACTGGAAGGGCGGCGCGTAATCCATGTTCGCCGCGGCGTCCTGGATCGCCTTGGTGATCGGCGCGCGCGTGTGACCCGCATTGACGCAGAAGAGGCCGGAGGACGCGTCGATGATCTTGCGGCCGTCGGGCGTGATGAAGTGCATGTCCTTGGCGCCGGCGAAGAGGCGCGGCTTCTTCTTGAATGCCCGGTTGGGCGTGAATGGCATCCAATAAGGCTCGAGCTCATTTGGCTTCATATCGAGCGGGGCCATAGGGGGTCTCCTGGCTGGGGTAGGCTCATGATCGGCGGAACAATTGGTTCCGACAGACGATATCAGCGGGCATTAATATTTCAAAGGCGCGTCACGCCTGCGGCAACACTTAAGTGCGGTGGCTTGCAGCGGCGGGGACCCCCTGCAATAAGGGACGCCGCTTCCGACTTCGCTGCGACGCAACAACGCAATCGGCCCCAAGCCACCGAGAAACTGCTGCCATGAGCGCCTTTGTCCTCGTGCTGATCTCATCGCCGGGCCGTTCGCCGGAGCCGCCCGACGCGGCCTTGCAGGCGGCGAAGGATGAGATCGGCAGCGCAACGCCGGTCTGGCTTGCGCCGGGAGAGGCTTGCGAACTGCCATTCGAGGCGGGTGATGCAGCCGCGGCGCGTGCAACCCGCGACAGGATCGCCGCGACCATCGGGAGTGCGCCGGTGGACGTGTGCGTACTGCCGGCGGAAGGGCGGCGCAAAGGTCTGCTCATCGCGGACATGGACTCGACGATCATTCAGCAGGAATGCATCGACGAGATGGCGGATATGCTCGGGCTGAAGGCGCGTATCGCGGCTATTACCGAGCGCGCCATGCGCGGCGAGCTGCCCTTCGAGGCGGCGCTGCGCGAGCGCCTCGGCCTGCTGGCGGGGCTGGAGGTCAGCGCCTTGCAGCGCGTGTTCGACGAACGGATCGTGCTCATGCCCGGTGCGCGCACGCTGGTCGCGACCATGCGGGCGAATGGCGCCTTCACCGCGCTCGTCTCAGGCGGCTTCAGCTTTTTCACGTCGCGGGTCGCGTCGGCGGTCGGCTTCCAGGTCAATCGCGCCAACGAGCTCGACATCGTGGATGGGAAGCTCACGGGCGGCGTGGTCGGTCCCATTCTGGGACGAGAGGCCAAGCTCGAAGCGCTGATCCATTACCGCGAGGAGCGGCACCTCGGCGCGGATGCGACGTTGGCCGTTGGGGATGGCGCCAATGATCTGGCGATGATCGGGGCCGCTGGTCTCGGCGTTGCTTATCGCGCCAAGCCCGTCGTTGCGGCGGAAGCCGATGCCGGGATCACGCATGGCGACCTCACGGCGCTCCTGTATCTCCAGGGCTACCGCAAGGCTGATTTCGTCTCAGTGAGTTGAGGCGCTGGCCGTTCAGTCGAAGCAGGTGCTCGGCTCTGAGCCTTTGAGAATGATCTGAAGGTTGACCAGTTCGTCTGGGAGCGCGGACGCCTGCTTGCCCTCGGAGCAGGCGTTCAGCACGGTCGGCGCCTCGATGACCAGCCGGAGATAGTTCGCTTTAGGCTCTTTGGGTTTGGTCGGCAGTGCCTCCGCACGGAACTTCCCGACAATCTTGTCGCCGCACTTCATGGTGCAGTGGAATACCAGTCCTTCGCCCGTGCACGGGGCTGAGAGGTCATTCGGGATCGGGCCTTTCTGATTCTTGGCCAGAACGCCGATGCGCAAGCGCGTCTCCGGGAGCGGCTTGTTCTCGACTTTGTACTGGAGCGGCTGAGCGTCGACGCGGCTCACGTAAGTCGCTGCCGGATCCTTCTCGATACCCGTCTCATCCGACAGCGCGTATTTGAAGCATGTGCCGGGAGAGGGTGTTGTCTGCTTGGGGACATCATCGGCAGCGCCTGCGACGCTGGTCATCGATAAAATCGCAAGCGCATACAAGGCGAGACGGCGTGGCATCACGGTTCCAAAAGCGGCCAGTGAACGATCGTGAACTCACAGTGCAGCCTCGCACTATCCGCAATCAAGTCCGATGACGCCCGCGAGCGAACAAATCGCTTTCCGGTCGTAATATTTCATGGGACATGCGATGGCGCCGCTGCACGCGTTCGGGCATCGCCGCGCATGGGCGCTTCGCGTTTGCATGCAGGCGGCTCTATGGCGCGGTGCGCCGCCGGCTCCAGAGCCAAATGGCCATGATGATGCCAATCAGACCGCCGACCGGGCCGACGGCGAAGAAGGCAACCATGGCGCGTTCGCCTTCGAAATCAGAGAGACCGAGGGCGCTGCCAAGGATGAGCGTGCCGAACGCGGCGAGCAGCCAGCCCACGATCAGGCCTACGATCCCGATCAGGAACGCCAGAACTATTCTCATAGGCGTTCCTCGGGGCTGGCAATGTCGTCAGGCCTGGCCTTCGGTCTCGAACATGGTCGAGGCGAGCGCTTCGCGGCTGTCCTTGCCTGCCCAGACGACGAACTGGAAGGCCTGATAGTAGCGCTCGCAGGCTTCGAGAGCCGCGCGCAGCAGCGCTTCGCACTGGCTCTGGGTGGCGACGGCACCGTTGAGCATGAGGCCCTGGCGGAACATGATGAGGCCTTCGCGCGTCCAGATGTCGAAGTGGCCGAGCCAGAGCTGCTCGTTGATCTGTGCGACGAGGCGGTACACCTCGGACAGGCGGTTGTCGGGCACCTTGAAGTCGAAGGCGCACGCGATATGCAACGATTCAAGGTCCTCGCGCCAATTGAGCGAGAGCTGATAGTCGGTCCAGTTTCCCGCAACGACGAGGGTCAGTTCGTCCTCGTGCGTGCGGTCGCAGGCCCAATCGTGTGCGCCAGCGACCTGTTCGATCAGGTCGACCGGGTTTCTGGCACTCGTGAAGCCCGTCTCTGCCATGGCCATGCAAGTTCCTCGTTTGGCGCGTCGCCATCCCCCTGAGCGCGACGGAGCGCACGGCGAACCGTGTGCAGCACGGAGCTAATCTAAGCCGCCCCGCGCCCGCAAGCCGCGCTCCGCCTTCTCCACGATCAAAGTAAACGAGGGTGGCAAAATGAAGGGAAGAAGGCCGTTTGCGCACGGAGTTCGTGGACAAGCTGTGAGTCCAGCCAGAAAGCCGGGGAATGTGGCCCCGCAGGACTGGCTTGGGCCGCGCCCGCGATTCCGAACGTCCTATTCGCCGTTGACAGGCGACGCGCCGAGCCGGGCTTCGAGTGCGGCAAGACGTGCCGCCAGGGTATCGTTCTCCTCGCGCGCCTTCTGCGCCATGGCCTTCACGGCCTCGAATTCCTCGCGCGAGACGAGATCCATCTCGCGGACGATCCGCTCGCCCTGGGCCTTGAACAGGTTCGTCGCTTCGCGCTGCACGCCCTGGGCGGCACCGGCTGCGTCCGTCAGCAGCTTGGCCAGCTCGTCGAGCAGGCGGTTGTTGGTCTGGGTCATTGCAATTCCTCCGCGCGTTATTGGCGGCTATCTGACGTCCTGCTAGCACGCCATGACACGGGCCGGAGTCCTTTTTTGAGCAATTTTGTCGGAACCGTATGGGCTCCGCCGTCTTCAAAGCACCTGCCCTATGGCCGGCATCAAACAGGAGAGCACCCCATGAAGGTCATGGTCATCGTGAAGGCGAGCAAGGCATCCGAGGCCGGCGAGATGCCGAGCGAGCAGCTTCTCACGGAGATGGGTGACTACAACGAAGCGCTGGTCAAGGCTGGCATCATGCTGGCGGGCGATGGTCTGAAACCGACAAGCCAGGGCAAGCGCGTGCGATTTTCGGGCAAGGAGCGCATGGTTATCGACGGCCCGTTTGCCGAGACCAAGGAGCAGATCGCCGGCTATTGGCTCTGGAAAGTCAAGGACATGGACGAGGCCGTTGCCTGGCTCAAGAAGTGCCCGAACCCGCACTACGAGGAATGTGAGGTCGAGATCCGCCAGGTCTTCGAGATGGATGATTTCGGCGAAGCTTTCACGCCCGAGCTGCGCGCCCAGGAAGAGCGGCTTATGGCCGAAGCCAAGAAAAACGCCGGCGGCTGATAGCGACGCGCCTACGCCGCGCGCAGTAATCGGATTGGGCGGCGGCGCGCGAGGCGGCGGTCGAGCAAGACCATCAATTGTCCGGCGCCGATAAAGCCGATGGCGATCACCGCCGCCGTGATGATGACCTGCGGCCATCCGTTCGCGGCGACGTCGATGAAGGGATACGGATAGATCCCTTCGAAATGACCGCGGATCAGCGCATAGATGAGATACACGAGCGGATAGAGCGACCAGTCCAGTGGATCGCGCCACGCGAGCCGTCCCTTGGGCGCGTAGATGAGCCAGAAGACCAGCGCGAGCACCGGCGTCGCCTTATGCATCAGGAAATCCGCCGCGGCCGCCGCGCCGGCGATCGGACGCGCGTCCTGCAACAGCAGCGCAAAGACGACGCCGACCAGCACGATGGCCGATACCGTTCCCGCGAGCACCTGCGGCGGCAGCACGCGGATGCCACGGAGCGCGATGTTGGCGAAAACGATTGCGAGCAGGCTGTTCGTCAGGATCGTGAAGAAGCGCACGAGAATCCATGCCGCTTTCGGCGCCGAGTGCCCCTGAGCGAGCAGGTTGCTGAACTCGAGGCCGATGCCGGTGACGGCTGCAATACAAATGATGGCGGCGAACAATCGTGCGGGCACGCAGGGCCTCATGTAGGCAACCACAGGTTCGGCATGGCGATAGTCCATGGTGGGGGCCGCGGTCAAATTGGCCGGATGCCGCGCGTGACGTGGCGGGGCATCGCACCACAGCGGTATCACGCGCGCTTGCCTTGACAGCGCCATTTGGCTTGCCGAATGGTCCGGCAACCATTGTTCAGGAGCCGCCGGCCATCTCATGAGCCCTTTCGCCAGCCTGCTCGCCATCCCCTATCCGGCGATCGACCCCATCGCACTCCAGATCGGCCCGATCGCCGTCCGGTGGTACGGTCTCGCCTACGTGGCGGGGCTGCTGCTCGGCTGGCTCTATTTGAAGCGTCTCGTCGCCACGCCACGCCTTTGGAAGGACGAGAAGCCGCCCTTCTCACCCGCGCTCGCCGATGACCTGTTCATCTGGGTGGCAATCGGCGTCATCGTCGGCGGCCGGCTTGGGCATGTGCTGCTCTATCAGCCCGGCCACTATCTCTCCAATCCGATCGAAATCCTGTACGTCTGGCAGGGTGGCATGGCCTTTCACGGCGGCATGCTCGGGACGATCCTCGCCATGTGGCTGTTTGCGCGACGGCAGGGCGTCCCCGCGCTGAGCGTGATGGACGCGGTTTCAGCCGCCGTGCCGATCGGACTTTTCTTCGGCCGCGTCGCAAACTTCATCAACTCCGAGGTCGTCGGCACCGAAACGAGCGTGCCCTGGGGTATCATCTTTCCCGGCTGGGGTGACGTGGCGCGCCATCCCGTGCAGCTCTACGAAGCCGCGCTCGAAGGTCTCGTGCTCTTCCTGATCCTGCGCTTTCTCATTTATCGCCACCGCGCGCTTGCGACACCCGGCTTGATCGGTGCGGCCTTCCTTGCAGGCTACGGCGGCTTCAGGATCATCTGCGAGTTCTTCAAGTACGACGAATATCGCACGATCGTCTCGGAGGGCTGGTTGACCACGGGCATGATCTACTCGATCCCCATGGCTCTCTTCGGCACCGTCGCCTACATCGTGCTCAGGCGGCCGAAAACCGTCTGATGGACCGCCAGCTGACACCGCTGGCAGAAATCCTTGCCGCACGCATCGCGCGCGAGGGCCCGATCTCCGTCCGCGCGTACATGGACGCCTGTCTCAATGATCCCGAGCACGGCTACTACCGCACGCGCCGCGCGATCGGTGCAAAGGAGGACTTCATCACCGCGCCCGAGATCAGCCAGATCTTCGGTGAGCTGATCGGGCTCTGGGCGGCGGTCGTCTGGCAGCAGATGGGTGCGCCCGGGAACGTGCGTCTGATCGAACTCGGTCCGGGGCGCGGCACGCTCATGGCAGACGCCCTGCGCGCGGCGCGGAAAGTGCCGGCTTTCGCGCGCGCGATCGAGGTCGTGCTCGTCGAGCCCAATGGCGCGCTGCAGGCCGTACAGCGCGAGGCGCTGGCCGGGCAGGCCACGCCCATGCGCTGGGCTTCGGAATTGTCCGACGTGGCAGCCGGTGGCGCGACGATCCTCATCGCTAATGAAATTCTCGATGTCCTCCCCATCGCGCAGCTTCAGCGCACCGAGGACGGATGGGTGGAGCGCGGCGTCGGTACAGGTGAGGGTGGCGAACTCATTTTTGGCACGACCGCGAACCCCGTCCCGTTGCCGCAGGCCGCGAGCACGGCCCAGCCCGGCGAGATCATCGAGCAGCGGAGCACAGCTGAGATAGCCGACAATCTGCGGCGGCTTGCCGATGCCGGTCCGCTCGCGGCGCTCTTCATCGACTACGGCTACGAGGGCCCAGCCGTGGGCGACACGCTGCAGGCCGTGCGCGGGCAGCGCTATGAGAACCCGCTCGCTTCGCCCGGCATTGCCGACCTCACGGCGCATGTCGATTTTGCAGCCTTTGGTGCGGATGTGCGCGCGCACGGACTGGCTGTCGACGGCCCCGTGCCGCAGGCAGCCTTTCTCGGCACGCTCGGCATTGTCGAACGCACTTCGCGGCTGATGTCCGCCAATCCTGCGGCGGCGCCCGCGCTCGAAGCCGCAACCGCGCGCCTCACGGCGCCAACGGGCATGGGCACGCTCTTCAAGGCCATTGGCTTGCGCTCGAATCATCTTCCGCCACTGCCGGGGTTCTGAAACATGATCCGGACTTTCGCGACGTGGGCGCTCGGAGCGGCAATGGTCCTCGCGCCGATGGCCGATGCCGGCGCTTGGACAGAGCGCGACGTCAACCGATCAGGCCTCTACGGCACGCTCACCCTGCCGGAGGCGCCCAATCCCGTGCGCGCCGCGCTCATTCTGGCAGGGTCCGGGCCGACCGACCGCAATGGCAATAATCCCGCCGGCTCGAACGACAGCCTGAAGCTGCTCGCGCACGGTCTTGCCGCCGAGGGCATTGCCTCGCTGCGCGTCGACAAGCGCGGTGTTGCCGCGAGTGCCGGTGCCGCGACCCGTGAGGACGACCTGACGATCGACACCTACGTGACGGACGCGGTCGCCTGGCTCGAATTTCTGCGTGGCGAGCTGGCGCAGTCGCGACTGTTCGTGATCGGCCACAGCGAGGGTGCGCTGATCGGAACGCTCGCGGCGCGACGGGCGGATGTCGCTGGATTGGTGCTGCTGGCCGGCGCGGGCGAGAGTGCAGATCGCATCATCGCGCGGCAATTGGCGGCTGGCGGCGTTCCCGAAGGACTTCAGACGGAATCCCGGCGCATTGCCGAAAGGCTTCGGGCCGGGCAAGCCGTGACGGACATACCGCCGGACCTTCTCTCGCTCTACCGGCCGAGCGTGCAGAACTACCTCATGTCCTGGCTGCGGCTCGATCCCGCGACAGAGCTCGCGAGGGGGCGCGGTGCAGTGCTGATCGTGCAGGGGACGACGGACCTCCAGATCCTGCCGGAAGATGCGCAGCGCCTCGCCGCGGCGCGGTCGGACGCTAAGCTCCTCCTCATCGACGGCATGAACCACGTGCTGAAGGAAGCGCCGCTGGATCGCCGCGCGAACTTGAATACGTACATCAAGTCCGATCTGCCGCTGGCACCCGAACTGCTGCCGGCCATTGCGGACTTCATCCGCGGCCTGTGATCAGCCCGGCGCGGGGCCGCTCGCACAGCGCGCCCGCGCGAGCTGCGCCGTCGTGCGCTCTTCGAATGCCTGTCCGTGCAACGGGGCTCGCACCACGATGAGGCCGCGGTTTTCCGGCGCCTGGATGCGCGAGGGATCGAAATTCGGCGCCGTGCCGATGCCGAACAGATTGAGCAGCGTCGCTTTGGTGGGCTCGATCACGAGCGTCACCTCCGGCTGGCGAAGCGCTGCCGCGGCGACGGCATAGTAGTTGTCGCCGTGCGGCGTGTAGATCGCGAGGCTCCAGCCGGGATCGGGTAGCGTCGCCGTCACCGTCACTAAGCCCTCGGCGAGATCGAAGGGACACACGGCGAGCTGATGTGCCGGATCATTGTACGGAAGCAGTTCGTTGCCCGGCGTGATGGTCGGGATGATGCGCATAGTATTGAGCGGAAGGCCGGCGCTCACGCGATCGAAGGCAGTCGCCGCGCCGAGGTAGGGAATGGCCAGCGTCGAGGCAATGTGCACGATGCCGCCCGTGACGAGGGCGACGAGCAGTATGTGCAGGCTCACACGCGGCAGCATCCTCAGCATGATAGCCTCCGCACGGCCGGAAGCTGGACCTGTGTTTCCTCGTCCGTCGCGCCACCCGTTGTTGCATCGTGCGGGTCCTCGGCCTGAAGCACGAGCGTGAGACGGCCCGCGCCGCCGGTCGGCAGCCAGTTGCCGGGACGCGCCGAGCGCGCGAGATGGATGGCGAGGCGGCCGGATGGCGTGCGCAGCGCCGTATCCGAGCTGAAGGAATGCCGTCCCGCATCATTGCGGATGAGCTTGCCGCTTGCATCGAACACCGCGACGCTCCACCAGCCGCGTGAAGGTTCGCCCCCTTCGAGCACATATTCGCAGGAGGAATGGAGGGGCCGGCCTTCACTGTCTTCGGTCGCGTGATAGCGGGCGATCAGCGAGGTCGAGACCGGCAGCAGGGCATGGCGCACGAAATGAGCGCGCGTATACGGGTCGGCATCGAGGCGCCCGGCGGATGTCCAATGCGTCCAGGGCCCGTGCACTTCGGTCGTCAGAGCCGAGCCGCGCTCTACCATCATCCAGGTGGCACTGAGGCCGCCACCGACCGCGATCATGACGAAGAGCAGCATGTTCAGCATGGGCGGGTGCTCATCGCTGGCGCTCCGCGGGAGGGCGGACGGCGCTCGCCGGCTCGAAGTAGCGATCTGTGTTCAAGGGATCCGCTCGGCGACCGGTCGGCGGCGGCGATTTTCCTCCGGGCGCTGATGGCGCAGCCGGCCGGCCGGGGCCGAGGCCGTCAGGCCGCTCGGTCGCAAGACGCATTTCCTCGCCGAGCTGGCGTAGTGTCTGGCGTGTGCGCTCGGACATGATGTTGCTCTGCGTCGCCCGTTCCGCACTCGCGGCGCCACCTTGAGGCTCTAGCTGACGAAGCGCCGCAATACGTTTGCGCTCTTCGATCTGGGCGGGATGAGGATCGAGGCCGTCGATCGTCGGAACGTCGGGACTGCTCGTCGCGATCGCCATGAAGCTGTGCCAGGCCATGGCCGGCAGGTTGCCGCCGGTGACGTCGCGCATGGGGCGGAAGTCGTCGTTGCCGATCCACACGCCCGTGACGTACTGGCCGGTGAAGCCAAGGAACCACGCATCGCGGTAGCCCGAACTCGTGCCCGTCTTGCCAGCCGAATGGGTGTTGTCGAGAAGTGCGCGCCGGCCGGTGCCCTCGGGGACGACGGCGTGCATCATGCGGTTCATGTTTTCGACGACGCGCGGCTCGAGCACCTGCTGCGCCGGCGGTTCGTCCTTTTCGCGCGAATAGATGACGTCGCCCCGCGAGTTCGTGATCTCGAGGATGGCATACGGTTTCACGGCCTTGCCGTGATTGGCGAAGTGCGCGTAGGCCGCCGTATGCTCGAGCGGTGTGATGCCCTGATCGCCGAGCGCCATGGAACACGTCTTGCGGATGCCCTGCACGCCGAGGCGGCGCGTGATCTCGATGACGCTGTCACGCTCGTAGCGGAAGGAAAGATCGACGGCGGTCGTATTGAGCGAGCGGGCGAATGCGCTGGTCATGGTGATGCGGGCGCCGCTGCCCGAGCCGCCGTCGTAGTTCTTCGGCGCCCAGTTACCGCAACTCGGCGAGGCATCGCGGACGAGCGAGGTGGCGGTCAGGCCCTGCTCCACGGCATTGGCATAGACGTAGAGCTTGAACGACGATCCGGGCTGCCGGCGGGCCGCGCTCGCGCGATTGAACTGGCTCTCGCCATAGTCCACTCCGCCGACGAGCGCGCGCACCGCGCCATCCGGCTCCATGGCAACGAGGGCGCCCGACGACGCGTTCTTGCCCCGCCCGTGCTGGCGGATGGTCGAGACGAGGGCCTGGTCCGCGGCCTGCTGAAGCCCGACGTCGAGTGTCGTGCGCGCTGTGATGACGAAATGGCCACGTCCTTCGGCAACGCGCTGGATTTCCTCGAAGGCCCAGTCCAGGTACCAGTCGGGGCTGTAGGTCGAGCGCGTTTCGATCGGCCGGGCGGGATTGAGCCGTGCGCCGTGCACCTGGCCCGCGGTCATGAAGCCGGCATCGACGAGGTTCGACAGCACGACATTGGCGCGGGCGCGCGACGCCGGGAGGTCGAGATGCGGGGCGAATTTGGTCGGCGCCTTGAAGAGGCCGACCAGCATGGCCGCCTCGGCGAGCGTGATCTCGCGCACGGATTTGCCGAAATAGAAATGGGATGCGGCTTCGACACCGAAGGCGCCGCCGCCCATGTAGGCGCGGTCGAAGTAGAGCTTCAGGATATCGCGCTTCGAGTAGCGGGCCTCGAGCCAGAAGGCGAGGAACAGCTCCTTGAGCTTGCGCTCGAAGGAGCGCTCGAAGGAAAGAAACAGGTTCTTCGCGAGCTGCTGCGTGAGCGTCGATCCGCCCTGCACGGTCTCGCCTGCGCGCACGTTCTCCACGAAGGCGCGCGCCGTGCCGAGGAAGTCGATGCCGATGTGCTCGAAGAAACGCCGGTCCTCGGTGGCGAGCGTCGCCTTGATGAGGTAGTCGGGGATCTCTTCGAGCGGCACCGCGTCATTGTGCAGGATGCCGCGCTGGCCGATCTCGCGCCCCTCGCGGTCGAGGAATTTCACGCTGTAGCGGCCGGTCGAGAAGATCTTGGCCTCGTCCATCTCCTCGAAAGCCGGGATGGCGAGTGCATACATGAGCACGAGGCCGCCGCAGAGAAGCGTGAAGCCTTCCGACATCAGCTCATTGGCGACCTTGCGCCAGCCGTAGAGGCGGAAACGGGCGAAAAAGCTCGAGGCGGCGTTCCAGCGGTCCTGGAAGGATTCCCAGGCATTCGACAGGCTCGAATCGATCAGGCTGTCGAGCCGCAGCCAGTCGATGCTGCCGCGGCCGCCCTTTCGATGCCTTGTGAGCCAATCGATCAAACGCTAACTCCCAAGAATGCCTAGTCTATTTATCTCGCGCGTGCGGGCGGACACTATGGATCATTGTGCCCGATTCTGGCGTTGATATGCTGAATCGATCCACCCCGGCAAATGTGATAATTGGACAATAGTCACCGATTCTGGAGTTTGCGCGTGCCGTCGAAAGATCCGCGGCCCTTCTGGCAGACCAAGTCGCTCGACGACATGTCGGCGAGCGAATGGGAGCAGTTGTGCGACGGCTGTGGGCGATGTTGCCTCGTCAAGCTCGAGGACGAGGACACGAGCGACATCTATCTGACGCGCCTTGCCTGTGGCCTTCTCGATCTCAAGACGTGTCGCTGCAGTGACTACGCCACCCGGCATAAGAAAATGCCGGACTGCATATCCATCACGCCCGAAAAGGTGCGCACCCTCGGCTGGCTGCCGCCGACGTGTGGTTATCGGCGCGTCGAGGAGGGGAAGGACCTGCTTTGGTGGCATCCGCTGATTTCCGGCACGCCGGATACGGTGCATGAGGCAGGTATTTCCGTGCGGAAGCTCGCCCGCAGCGAGGTTGGCATCAAGCCGGGCTGGATCCCGCACTACATCATCGACGATTTCGTGGATGACGAGTCCGAGCCGCCGCAAAAAGCCGTTCCCCGCAAGAAGAAGCGCGCTAGCGGCAAGCGCTAGAAGCGCAGCACCCTGATCCAGCGCATGACGTCCAGCAGGCTGACGGCTGCCGCCGCGACATACGTGAATGCCGCGGCCCGCAGGAGCTGGCGAGCCGAGCGCATGTCCCGGTCCGAAATGTAATTGCCGGTCTTCAGGAGCGGCAGCGCGCGCCGGAAGCTCGCGTCGAACTCCACGGGCAGCGTCACAGCGTGCATGAATACCGTCGAGCCCAGAATGAGGATGCCGAGGCCCATCTGCATGAGCATGATGTGCGGCGACTTCGACAGGATCATCATCACCGGGGCGGCGATCATCACGACAGAGCCGAGCTTCTGGATCTTATCGGCCTGACGCGCCATGCGCGTGCGTGCGGTGAGCGGACCGTACGCCGTCGCGTCCTGCATGGCGTGCCCGACCTCGTGGGCGGCGATCACCACCGCCGCGAGGGAGCGCTTGCCGAAATGCTGCGGCAGAAGGCGCACGGCCTTGGCATCGGGATCGTAGTGATCCCCCTGCTGCGTCTCCTCGACGACGACGTGATAGAGCCCCATGCCGTCGAGCACATGACGCGCGAATTCGCCGCCGGTGCCGGCCAGATCCGGGCGCTCGCTCGAATGACGGGCGATAACGCCCCTGATCCACATCTGCGGCAGGAAGGCGAGGCCAAAGGCAAGGGCGAGAACGATGAGTGCGAGGGTCAACCAGGGCTCCTAAAGCATAGGGCGGCAGCTTAGCACAAAGGCGGCCGGATACTCACGCCACGCGCCCAACGGCATAGCGCGACTGCACAAAGCCCGATGGGTAGGTCGTCGTCTCAAAGTGCGTGAGGACAATGTCGTGCGGCAGGCCGCCAAAGAGGGGCCGGCCGGTACCGAGCAGAATGGGAATGCGCGTAATGGTCATGTCGTCGATCAGCCCTTCCGCAAGGAACGACTGGATCAGCCGTCCGCCATCCACGTAGGCACGCGACCATCCCTCGCGCCGGAGCATGTCGAGTGCTTCGGCGGGCCCGAGTGCCAGAATGCGCACACGGTCGGCGCGGTCCGCCGGAACGGCCTCGGGATCGAGCGTGCGGCTCAGCACGACGACCGGCTTTTCGTAGGGCCATTTGCCGAAAGAGAGGACTTTCTCGAATGTTCCCCGGCCGACGATCAGGCCGTCCACGGAGTTCATGAAGGCCGCATAGCCGTAGTCGTCGCCAATATCAGGCCACTGATGCAGCCATTCGATGTCGCCGTCCGGACGCGCGATGAAGCCATCGAGGCTGGTCGCGATGTAGACGTGGCACGTCGGCATGATCTAGGGGCATCTCGGGCTGGCTATGTGCTGCTGCGGGTCTTCTATCACATCGCGGTGCTTGCGCTCGCCCGCTCCCTCGGGGGATGATGGCACATCCGTGGTGCCGGCTGGCCGAGCCGCCACACTCCATCGGCACCGCTCAATCACAGAGACAGAACGAGAAAAACCGGAGGAAACCGTATGGTCGCCATCGCGATCCTCGACGACTACCAGGACGTAGCCTTGTCGTTTGCCGACTGGTCGCGTCTCCAAGCAGCCCATCAGGTGACGGTCTTCAAGCACGCCTTCGAGAGCGAGGATGCAGCGCGCCGTGAGCTGCAGGCCTTCGACGTCGTTTGCTGCATGCGCGAGCGCACGCCCTTTCCGCGCTCGCTGATCGACGCGCTGCCCAATCTCAAGCTGATCGTCACGGCGGGCATGCGCAACGCTGCGATCGACATGGAGGCGGCTGCCGCGCGCGGGATCAAGGTTTGCGGCTCGGACAGCGGCGGCCACGCGACGGCGGAGCTGACCATGGGTCTCATCGTGGCGCTCGCTCGCAATCTGCACATCGAGTTCGCGAACATGCGCGAAGGGCGCTGGCAGACGACGGTCGGTCGCGATCTCAGAGGGCGGACGCTCGGCCTTGTAGGACTTGGCCGGCTCGGCGGGCATGTCGCGCGGATAGCGCAGGCCTTCGGCATGAAGGTCATTGCCTGGAGCCCGAACCTCACGGATGAGCGCGCGGCGGAGCACAATGCGCGGCGCGTGGCGAAGGACGTGCTCTTCCGCGAGGCGGACGTGGTCTCAGTGCACATGGTGCTCTCGGCGCGCAGTCGCGGCATCGTCTCGGCGGAGGATCTGGCCCTCATGAAGCCGACGGCCTTCTTCGTGAATACCTCGCGCGCACCGCTCGCCGACAATGCGGCGCTGAGCGCGGCGCTTGCTGCAGGCAAAATCGCCGGTGCGGCGCTCGATGTGTACGAGGTCGAACCGCTGCCGGCTGCCGAGGCGCTCCGCCGCGAGCCGCGTGCCGTTCTCACGCCGCACATCGGCTATGTGACCGAGGAAACCTATCAGCTCTTCTATCCCGGCATGGTCGAGGACATCGAGGCCTGGCTCGCGGGCGAACCCGTGCGCGTCATCGCAGGTTGAGGGGGCAACGTATGATCATCGAAATTCTCTGCACGGGCGACGAGATTCTCACCGGCAAGACGATCAACACGAACTTCAGTCATATGTCGGCGCGGCTCAACGAGCTTGGCTTGAACGTGCGCTGGGGCACGACGGTCGGCGACGATCGCGAGACGCTCATGGAGGCATTCCGCCTTGCGGCTTCGCGCGCCGATGCCGTGATCGTCAATGGCGGGCTCGGCCCCACGGTCGATGATCTCTCGCAGGAGATCGCGGCGAAGGCGGCCGGCGTCGAACTCGTGCTGAGCGAGGAATGGCTGGAGCGCATCGAGAGTTTCTATGCGCGACGTAACCGCGTCATGCCGCCGAACAACCGCAAACAGGCATTGCTGCCCGCAGGCGCCGAACTGATCGACAACCCGATCGGTACGGCGTGCGGATTTGCCGTGACCATCGGCAAGGCGCGCTTCTTCTTCACGCCGGGCGTGCCGCGCGAGTTGCGCCGTATGCTCGACGAGCAGCTCATTCCGCGTCTGCTTGCCATGAGCGGGCTGAAGGGCGTGACGCGGCTGAAGCGTTTTCACTCGTTCGGCATCGGTGAATCGCGCGCCGACGAGATGCTGGCTGGGATTCCGGGGCTCGAGGACGGCGGCAGTGTGAAGCTCGGCTTTCAGTCGCATTATCCGCAACTCGAAACCAAGCTCGCCATCCGCGCCGATGATGAAGCGGCACTTGCGAGTGCGCTCGGCCCCATCGAGGCGGAAGTACGCCGCCGTCTCGGCAACTTCATCATTGCGGAGGACGATCAGCGCCTCGAAGGCGTGATCCTCGACCGGTTGACGGCTGACGGGGGCACGCTCGCCATTGCCGAGATGGTGACCGGTGGGGGTGTCGCCGCACGCATCGCGCCGCAGCTTGCTTCAGGGCCTGTATTCCGGCGTGGAATCGTCGGTCGCGATCTTGCTCAGGTCTTCGGCGCCGTAGGGCTCGACGCAAATTTTGCGGCAGGCGGGATCACAGAGGATGCGGCCATCGCCGTTGCACAGGCGCTGCGGCAGGTGAGTGGCGCGTCGCACGCGGTCGCGGTGCTGATGGAACTCGACGAGGGCGAGGATCGTCTCGAGCTCGGCGGCAACATCCAGATCGGACTTGCCGATCCGGCGGGAGCACTTGCGCGGCCGGCGCGTCTGCTCGGCGGGCGCGAGTGGGTGCGCATGGGTGCGATCGAGCTCGCGCTCGATGCATTGCGTCGCCGCTTGCTCGGACTCGAAGTCGACGAGCGCATCGACTTCGAGCGGAGATGAATGTGTTGGTCTTCTTAAGCACGGCCTAACGGCCGGCGCGTCGCGCGCTCATGCTTTTCTAGTGCGGCCTACCGGCCGGCGCGCGGTCGCGCGCTCATGAGATGGGTTCTGCAAGTCGTCGGTGCGCGATCTCGCGCCGCGACATTCGCCGAGCTCACGTCATGGCCGCCGCGGGCATACCGCCGCGGAAGGTTGGGAAGCACCTCTTCCCAGCAGCCCGCGGCAAGTAAAAAGCCAAGGCGCTGATACAAGCAATATGCTGTTGTCCTACATTCAGCCAAAAGCCGCTGAAGAGCCGCCGTTCAGCCAACCGCCTCGCACAATCGCGCGCTAGGAGAAGACTGCTCGTTCTCCGCGTCGCGTATCTCGTTTCATCACGGAGAGCCTTCTCGAAAGGCATCGCAACTTGGCCGTCGGTCGAGAACGATGTCGCTCACTCTGCAGCACCAGGAGCGCGTCTCGTGCCGAAGTCTCAAAATCTCCCATCCACATTCCCGGGAGTGAGGCTACGTCATCGACGTCGATCTCCTTAACGGCCGATTAACCAATTCACGGTTAACTGAAGGCGCGTAGAGGGGTGTACCATATGTTGCGTATTGTGCGTTTGTGTGAGCGTCTGCCAAGGCCCGCCACCGCATTTCGGGGCGCGGCCGTTCTTGCGTTGGCGATGGCGGCCGGTGGTTGCAGTGCCGGTTTCGAGATGCCCTCGCTCAGCTACAACGGGGGCCCGTCGACGACGAGCAGCGTCCCCATTCCTCGCGAGCCCGTCTATCAGAACCGTGGCTCGGGGTCCCTCGGTGATCAGCGTGCATATGGCGAGTCGCAGGGGCAAGCCTACGGGCAGCCGTATGGTCAGCCTTACGGCCAGCCCTACAACCCGCCGGAAAGTGTGGGCGTCGAGCAGCCCTACAGTCCGCCTTATCAGCCGCCTGCGCGCAAAGAGTGGCGCCAGAGCAATCGCGGTACGCCGGTCTCGCCGGAGGGTGAGCGCGGCGTGCACGTGTCGGAATTGTCCGGTGCGTACGACCGCGTGCCACCATCGGGAGCGGCGCCCCAATACACGCCACCCCAATACACGCCACCGGCTGCGTCCGCGCCCTATCGGAGCATGGAGCCGGTCCCCGTTGCAGCGCCGGCGCCGCCGCGCGCGAGCTTTGATGCATCGCCCCACGCGCCCGCGCCGGTCGAAGGCAATACGATCGAAGTCGCGTCGGGCGATACGCTCTATGCGCTTTCCAGGAAGCACGGCGTTTCCGTTGCCGAGCTGATGCGCGCCAACAATCTGCGGAATGCGCAGCTCCGCATTGGCCAGAAACTTGTCGTACCCTCGGCCTCGGCGGGTGCTCCGCCGACGCGCCGTGTTGCGTCACTGCCCTCGGCGCCCATGGCCGAGCCGGCCCCGCCGCCTGCTGCGTTGCCGCCGCCCGCATTCCCGCCGCGCAGCGAGCGTCCCGAGCCGCGCCTGCCGCACCATGAGGCAGGGCCGATCGTGCCGCCGCTCGTTGAAACCGATCCCTCGACACCGGCTGCCACGCCGGCGCCCGCTCCAGCTGCGACGCCGGCCCCGCGCAATGCCGCGGCCGCCGACCCGTCCGGCTGGACGGGCACCTACACCGTCGCGCGCGGCGACAGCCTCTATGCCATCGCGCGGAAGCATAATGTCCGTCTCAACGAGCTTGAGCGCGTCAACAAAATCACGGATCCCCGGCGTGTCAGTCCCGGCACCGTTTTGAAGGTGCCTGGGTCCGGCGATGCTGCGCCCGTGGCATCCGCTCCGGCGGCGGCGCCGCCCTCCGGCAAGCTCGCGACCGAAGGCCCGAATGCCGTCACGCCGATCGTGCCAACCATCATCAACGGTCGCCCGCGCACGGCAGCAATCGATGCCGATGCGCACACGCCGCCCGGCAGCTCGTTGACGGATGCTGCGCCGGCACCGCCTCCGCTCGCAAGACCGGAGCCCCACGTCCGCGATGCGGCTGTACCTCCGACGCCGAAAGCAGCCCCCGCCACGGCCAAGTTCCGTTGGCCGGCGCGCGGCAAGATCATCTCGAACTTCGGACCTCAGGGCGGCGGCCAGAACGACGGCATCAACATCGCTCTACCGCGCGGCGCTGACGTGCACGCGGCCGAGGCTGGCATCGTGACGTACGCCGGTGATGGCGTGCAGGGGTATGGCAACCTGCTCCTCATCCGCCACGATGGCGGTTGGATCACGGCCTACGCGCACAACGACTCGCTCAACGTGAAGCAGGGCGAAGCCGTGCGGCGCGGGCAGGTCATCGCCAAGGCCGGTGCGACGGGCAGTGTCGACACGCCCCAGCTTCGGTTCGAAATCCGCCAGGGCGTGAAGCCCATGGATCCCATTCAGCACCTCGAAAACTAATTGCGGACGGACTTCGAGGTGTAGCCTTCGGGGGCGGGCCCAAGCCCCGGGCGGCCCCCCCCCCCAATTAT
>JAEYPL010000112.1 GCA_023410905.1 Pseudomonadota bacterium | reverse complement strand
CCTCGGCGCTCACCGGCCCCGGAACGGCGGCGCAGATCTCGGCGATGGTCTCCTTGAAATCGCGCCCGGTCTTGGCCACCAGGGACGGATTGGTGGTGACGCCGTCGAGCAGGCCCGTGGCCGCCAGTTCCTTGATCTCGGCCACATCTGCCGTATCGACGAAGAATTTCATGCGCCTGTCTCCACCTCGTAGCTCGTCCCGCGCGCGATACCGCCATTTCCCCGGCGATCGTTGGACTATTCGCTTCGCTGGTAAACAGCCCTGCGCCTCGCCCCGCAAAATCGGGGGCGGGCGGGGCCGTGCGAGGTCAGGATACTAGAGCATGCCTGCTCCGGATGGAATCGCGGCGCAATGCATCAGCCGGGGCGGGACCGTCGCGATCAGCGGAACTCGAAGACCTGGATGATGGCGGGGCCGAGAATGACTACGAACAGCACCGGCAGGAAGAAGATGATCATCGGCACGGTGAGCTTCGGCGGCAGCGCCGCGGCCTTCTTCTCGGCCTCGGCCATGCGCATGTCGCGGTTTTCCTTGGCCATGACGCGCAGGGCCTGGCCGACGGGCGTTCCGTAGCGCTCGGCCTGGATGAGGGCCGTGGCGACGGCCTTGATACCGGCGATGCCCGTGCGCTTGCCGAGGTTCTCGAACGCGATGCGGCGATCCTGCAGGTAGGAAAGCTCAGCCGTCGTGAGGCTGAACTCCTCGGCGAGTTCGAGGGACTGGCTCGCAACCTCCTTGGACACTTTGCCGAAAGCCGCTTCGATCGACATACCCGCCTGGACGCAGATCAGCAGCATGTCGAGCGCATCGGGGAATGCCGAGGTGATCGAGGCCTGCCGCTTCTGGACGAGGTTCTTCAGGAACACATTCGGCAGGTAGAAGCCAGCATAGCCGGCGGCGATCGCCATGCCGAACTTGGCGATGGGAGGATGCTGCAGGTTGGCGATGCCGAAGAGATAGATGAGCGCTACGATGGTAACGATGATCGGCATGACGAGGCGGAAGAACATATAGGCGACCAGCGGCGCCTGACCACGAAGACCCGCCATTTTGAGGAGGTCGCGCACCTCGTCTGTATCGAAGGCCTTGCGCAGATTGAGACGGTTCACGATCTGCTGCATGAAGCCTTTCGGCGTCTGCCGCAGGCGTCCCTGACCTTCCTTGCTGAAATCGGCCATGCGGGCTGCGCGCATCTTGTCGCGTTCCGTCGCCATGGACTTCATGCGGTACGCCATGCGATCGCGCGCAACAAGCGGCATGGCGACCGTCAGCACCGTCGCAAAAGTCGCTGCAGCTGCGAGGATCATCACCAGCAGCTGCGGGTTCATGAACGCTTCGATGAAATCGATCATGGTGCCTTGTCTCCCTCCGCGCACAGCGGTCTCTTGAACCCGCGCGCGGCTCGGCTCAGTACTTGAAGTTGATCATCTTCTTCATGACGAGAAGGCCGCACAGCATCCAGACCGCGCCGCACAGCAGCATGAAGTTTCCCATTTTTGCGGTGAAGAGGAGCTTGATGTAGCCGGGCGTCGATATGTAGACCATGCCCATGACCGCAAAGGGCAAGCAGGCAAGCACACCTGCCGAGGCCTTGGCTTCCGCCGAAAGAGCCTTGACCTTCGCCTGCATCCGCTTTCTGTCGCGCAACACGCCGGCGAGGTTACCGAGCGCTTCCGAGAGATTGCCGCCGGCCTGCTGTTGGATCGCGATGACGATCGCGAAGAAGTTCACCTCGGCAAGGGGCATGCGCGACATCATGCGCTCGAAGCACTCGGCGAGCGGAACGCCGACGCGCTGCTGCTCGACCAACTCCTTGAACTCCTCCTTGATCGGAGACGGACTCTCGCGGGCGATGATGTTGAGGCATTCATTGAGCGGCAGACCTGATTTGACGCCGCGCACGATCACATCGATCGAGTTGGCAAACTCGTCGAGGAACTTGGACTGGCGCCGCTTGATCATGCGCATGACGAGCCATCGCGGCACGCCGAGACCACCGACGAACATCGTCGCGACGGCAATCAGCGGGTTCATGCCGGGCAACGACACGTAGGTCAGCACGCCCGTGGCCACGCCCGCCACTGCGCTGGAAATCCAGAAAGTCCTCGGCGTGATCTCGAGACCGGCGCGCTCGAGACGCGTCCGCATCGTCAGTTTCTCGCGCTGCTTCTGCTTCTGCTCGAGCTCCTTCAGGGTATCTGCGACCTGCCGGCGTCGATTGCTCACCTGCTCCGCCTGGGCATTGCGCGCGGCACGCTTCACCTTGTTCTCGGTGACGCCCTGCATGCGCTTTTCTGCCTTCGAATCACCCGAAAGCAGCGAATTGGCGAGGATGTAGATCATCGCCGCCGCAGAGACCGCCGCAAGCCCGACCAGCCCGAGCTGCATCATCTCGGCATCAAGCATCGGCCTCTCCCATCGTCCGGCCCATGGAATCGCGGACTTCCGAGTTCACCAGCGCCTGGGACAGTTTCTCGGTCTCGTTGTAGTACTCGGCGCGCTCCCAGAAGCGCGGGCGGGCGATACCTGTCGAGCGATGACGGCCGATGAGCTTGCCGTTGGCATCCTCGCCGGTGATGTCGAATACGATGAGGTTCTGGAGCGTGACCACATCGCCTTCCATGCCCACCACCTCGGTGATGTGCGTGATCTTGCGCGAACCGTCGCGCAGACGCGATGCCTGGATGATGATGTCGATCGATCCGACGATCATCTCGCGGATGGTCTTGGTCGGCAGCGCGTAGCCACCCATCATGATCATCGACTCGAGACGGCTGATGGCTTCGCGCGGGCTGTTGGAGTGGAGCGTGCCCATGGAGCCGTCGTGGCCCGTGTTCATCGCCTGCAGCAGGTCGAACGCCTCAGGTCCGCGGACCTCGCCGACGATGATCCGCTCAGGACGCATACGCAGGCAGTTCTTGACGAGATCACGCATCGTGATTTCGCCCTCGCCTTCCAGGTTCGGCGGACGCGTCTCGAGGCGGACGACATGCGGCTGCTGGAGCTGGAGCTCGGCCGAGTCCTCGCAGGTGATGATGCGCTCGTCGGAATCGATCGAGCCGGTCATGCAGTTGAGCAGCGTCGTCTTGCCCGAACCGGTACCGCCGGAGATGAGGATGTTGCACCGGACGCGGCCGATGACTTCGAGGATCGCCTTCGCGTCCGCCGTAATGGAGCCGAACTGGACGAGCTGCTCGAGCTTCAGGCGGTCTTTTTTGAACTTACGAATGGTGAGCGCAGGACCATCGATCGCAAGCGGCGGCGCGATGACGTTGACACGGCTACCATCGGGGAGGCGCGCGTCACAGATCGGCGAGCTTTCATCGACGCGTCTGCCGACCTGGCTGACGATGCGCTGGCAGATATTCATGAGCTGCGCGTTGTCGGCGAAGCGCACACCCGTCTTCTGAACCTTGCCGTTGACCTCGATGAAGGTCGTGCCGGCACCGTTGACCATGATGTCGGCGATGTCGTCGCGGGCGAGAAGCGGCTCGAGCGGACCATAACCGAGCACGTCGTTGCAGATGTCCTCGAGCAGCTCTTCCTGCTCGGCGATCGACATTACGACGTTCTTGAGCTGTATGATCTCGCCGACGATGTCGCGGATTTCCTCGCGCGCGGCGGCAGCCTCGAGCTTGGCGAGCTGCGTCAGGTCGATCGTATCGATCAGCGCATTGAAGACCGAGGTCTTGACGTCGTAGTACTCCTCGGAATGCCGGCGCGTCTGCTCGATCGGATCGACGCGTGGCGGTGCTGCCGGCACGGCGGCCACTAC
>JAEYPL010000093.1 GCA_023410905.1 Pseudomonadota bacterium | reverse complement strand
TTTCTTTTGCTTGATCGATCTCGCGTTCTCGTGTCCCGTGCTCGCCGCGATCGCATCGAGGAGTGCGTGCCATGGCTGATGACGGAAACTACGTGAGCATCGAGCGCGGGCTCGGGCCGGATGGGCGCGTCGCGCTCGTGCGGTTCGATCGCGGCGACGGCATCAATGCGCTCTCGCCCGCGGCTATGCGGCAGCTTCGCGAGGCTGCGCGCTCCTTCGAGGATGATATCGAGACGTCCGTCGTCGTGCTCACGGGAAATGCGCGCGCGTTCTCGGCGGGCTTCGATCTCAAGGATGGCGAGCGCAAGGCCATGGCAGGCGAGGGGCTCGGCGCGTTGCGGCGCTCGATTGCGATCGGCCCGCGCATGTGCCGCGCGTGGTACGAGATGGAGCAGGTGACGATCGCGGCCATCGAGGGCTTCTGCATTGGCGGTGGCGTGGCGCTGGCGGTATCGCTCGATTTTCGCGTGACGGCGCGCGGCGCACATTTCCGCATTCCCGAGGTCGATCTCGGCATGAACATGAGCTGGGGATCGATCCCGCGGATGCTGCAACTCATGGGGCCGGCACGCACGAAACAGGCCGTCATGCTGGCTTCCGAGCGCATCTACGCCGAGCAGGCCTATGAGTGGGGTCTCGTCGAGCATCTGGCGGAGAATGGCAGCGCGCTGACTGCGGCAATGGCGCTCGCTGGACGTTTGGCGGCCGAGCCACCACTTCCCGTCAAGATGACCAAGATGACCGTCAATCGGCTTTCAGGCGCGCTCGACGATCTCGCGAGCCACATGGATCTCGACCAGTTCATGCTGACGACCACGAGCGAGGACAGCGCGGAGGGCATTGCTGCATTCCTCGAGCGCCGGCCGGCGCGCTTTCGGGGACGCTGATCGGATTGAGCATGACAGGCGTGATCAAAATTCTCCTGTACGTGGCGCTCGCCTACCTGGCGATCATTGCCGTCGCGTATTTTGCGCAACGCAAGTTCACGTACTTTCCGAACGCGACGCGCGTCGCGCCTGCTGCTGCGGGGCTGGAGGGTTTTCGTGAGGTCGAGCTGCCGACGGCCGACGGCCAGCGCGTTATCGCGTGGTCGACGCCCGCGCCGCCGGGAGCGCCCACCATTCTCTACTTTCATGGCAATGGCGGCGGGCTCGCAAATCGCGCCGGGCGCTTTGGCCGCTATCAGCAAGCGGGCTTCGGCATCTTCGTGATGTCCTACCGCGGCTATAGCGGCAGCACCGGTAGTCCGACCGAAGCCCACAACATCGCCGATGCGCGCCTTGCCTATGATTACCTCATCAGGCAGGGGCTCAAGCCGTCGGACATTTTCCTCTACGGCGAGTCGCTAGGCTCGGGCGTTGCGGTGCAGCTCGCGGCGAGCGTGCCGGTCGCGGGCGTCATTCTCGATGCGCCCTATACATCGATCGTGGAAGTCGGCGCGAAGGCCTATCCGATCCTGCCGCTGCGCTGGTTGATGGTCGACCGCTACGAGAGCGACAAGCACATAGCCGCGATCAACGCGCCGCTGCTCATCCTGCATGGTGCGCGCGATCAGGTCATCCCGCTGGAAATGGGACAACGGCTGCACGCTCTGGCCCGCGAGCCGAAGAAGATCGTCGTCTTTCCCGAGGGACGCCATATCGATCTCGACAGCTATGGCGGCGTCGATGTCGTGAAGGCGTGGATCGGCGAAGTCAGGCGCTAGGGGAGCACCACGCCTCGCGATAGACGGAAAAACTTATGCGATCCGATATCGTCTCGATGCAACGTTTTTGCCCTCTCGCGCATTAGGCACGCTGGCGGGAAGGGCGACGGGGCACCCACATATGACGATCGAGATCGTACTCGTTCTCTTGATTTCCCTCTCGGCTATCGTTCTGTTCGCCACCGAGAAACTCCGCATGGATGCGGTGGCATTGTTGGTGCTGACGAGCCTCGCGGTGCTCGGGCTCGTCAACGTGGAGCAGGCAATCAGCGGCTTCAGCAGCCAGGCGACGATCACCGTGGCGGCGATGTTCGTCCTTGCCGCGGGGCTTCAGAAAAGCGGCGCGCTCTCGGGCATTGGCCGAATGCTCAGCCGCACAAAGCAGCCCTTACTGTTTCTGCTGACGCTCTTTGGTGTGCTCGCGGTTGTCGCGCCCTTCGTGAACAATACGGCGGTCGTCGCCGTCTTTATGCCCATCGTCATCTCGGCGACCGCTGCCATCGGCATCTCGGCGTCGAAGGCGCTGATCCCCTTGTCCTATGTCTCGCAGATGGCCGGCGTTTGCACCTTGGTCGGCACGTCGACGAACCTGCTGGTCAACTCCATGGCCAAGGACCTCGGACATCCGGGCTTCAGCATGTTCGAGTTCACGCCTCTCGGCATCATCTGCATGGCGGCGGGCTGTCTCTATCTTCTGACGATCGGCTATTGGCTGCTGCCCGACACGCGGACCTCCGAGCTCGTCGAGAATTATGAACTCGGCAAATACATCACCGAGCTTCGCGTCATGCCCGGATCGTCGCTGATCGGCACGTCGGTTGGAGAAGCCAAGCTCGGCGAGGAGCACGGCGTATTCGTGCTCGAGCTTCTGAGGGGCGATGAAAAAGTGTGGTCGCCGCGATCGCAGCTCCTGGAGGAAGGAGACGTGCTGCTCGCGCGCGGCGACTGGTCCAAGCTCGATGATCTGAGGAAAAACACCGGGCTGGAGATCGAGCCCGAGTTCAAGCTTCGCGCGCGCCAGTTTCAGGACGCCGATCAGGTTCTTACGGAGGTGATGATCGCGCCGAATTCGCGCATTGCGGGCAGCAGCCTGGCGACGTTGGATATTCGCTGGCAGCACAATGCGACGGTGCTCGCCATACATCGTCGCGGTCAGATTCTCCGTGAGAAACTGAAAGACGTGACGCTCAACGTCGGCGACATCCTGCTGATGATCACGCCGGAAACGGAAATGCCCGGGCTGCGCCGCGACGCGAATGTGATCGTTATGACCGAGCGCGAGGCCAGCAAATCCGACAGTTGGCGTCCCATGATCGCGCTCCTGATCATGGTCCTCGTGATCGGCGTGTCGGCAATCGGATGGGTGCCGATCGTCATTACATCCGTGCTCGGTGCCGTTGCGATGGTGCTGAGCGGATGTCTCAAGGCCGACGAAGTCTACGAGGCCATCGACTGGCGGATTATCATCCTGCTCGCCGGCCTGATGCCTCTAGGCATCGCCATGAGCCAGACGGGTGCCGCAGCCTTTCTCGTCGAGCACACCATCGGGCAGGTTCGCGAGCTTGGACCTTTCGTCGTCCTCGCCGTCATGTACCTCGTTGCCCTGCTGCTGTCTGAGATCATGAGCAACGCGGCGGCGGCCGTGCTGCTCACGCCCATCGGCATGTCTCTCGCCAAGATGCTGGGCGTCGATCCCACACCCTTCCTCATCGCGGTAACATTCGCGGCTTCGACGAGTTTTGCGACGCCGGTGGGATATCAGACCAATACGATGGTCTACAGCGCAGGCGGCTACCGATTTGTCGATTTCATCAAAGTTGGCCTGCCCCTCAACCTCATTTTCTGGCTGCTGGGTGTGATCTTCATTCCCGTCTTCTGGCCCTTTTAGCCCGCTTCCACCCGATTCCGTGCTCTCCGTGCCACACGTCCTATGGGACGTGGATAGCTGGCGCCTCGGCGTTTGGCCGCTGCCTCAAAGATGCTAGAGGGAGCAGGGTTAACGCACGGAGGGAAGTATGTCCGGGAAGCCTTTTACCGCGCTCCTCTTGCGCGTCGCTGCCGTCACGACGGCGGTTGGTCTCGCAGTGTCCGCCGCGCCGCTCTGGGCCGCGGAGTTCACCTATAATGAGAAAACCAACCAGGACATGGCGCGCCGGCTCGACATGCCGGTCTATCTGGCCGTGCCCGCGAGCGCCCGGCTGACGCTGCCGAAGAACATCAACACGACGGACCGGCTCATCGACTTCAAGCATCCTGATGCCAAGGGCGCGCAGGGGGATGTCGGTCTGCGCCTGATCGTGGCGAAGCGGTCGGGCTTCGGTGCGCGCATGGCGAAGAGCGGTCTCATCCAGACCGGCGACATCATCCTGACGTTCAGGCCCGAGTGGGGCGGTGGCGGCGCCTACCCGAACATCCAGATGGGCATCAGCCACACCGGCATTGCCTATGTGCGGGATGGTGTCGCGCGCCAGCTCGATATTCCGCTCAATGCCGAGTATCTCGGCGGAAATTACGCGGGCAACTTCGACAGCGAGCACTACCGCACGCTCAAGTTCATTCACATCATCCGGCCGCGCGGCCTGACTGATGCGCAGCGTGCCGCGATCCTCGCCTGGGCGATGCGGATCAACCAGCAAGCCAAGAAGATCTATCCGGCGCAGATCAGCTTCAACGACGACTACAACGCGCCGAAGTACCGCTCCGGCCGTCCGCTCGACTTCGTGCAGCATCTGGCGCGCCTCGGCCTCGGGCAGAACCCGGCGGGGCAGACGAGCATGTTTTGTTCGGAGTTCGTGTGGTCCATCCTCGCGCTGAGGAACTGCGATCCTGCCAAGACGGGCGACAGCTTCAAGCAGAGCCGCATTCCGTCCTGCGTCTCGCCGCTCATGGAGCCGTTGCCGGCGACAGGCACGTTCATGTCGACGCGCACGACGCGGGCCAAGGTAGGCCTCGGCGAAGGCCCGTTGATGGTCATCGACTCTTTGAAGCTGCCGGCCGACAAGCGCGACCCGCTGGTGGATTCGATCTTCGTCGAGAATCCGAAGTCCCTTGCGCGCATGTCATCCGGTCATCAGACCGTTGCGAAAGAGATGGCGCCGCGCTTCACGCCGTTGAAGGACTACTACAAGAACGCTGCAGCCGGCGGATGGCGGCGCGCACAGACGTTGGTTGCCAGCGCGGCCTTCCGGTCGCAAGTGCCCGACAACTATTCACCGACTTCCTACCTCATCAACACGCTGTTGCCGCGCACGAACAACAATCGCAAGTTGGACTACGTGGCGACCGTGATGTTCGAGTAGTGACTAACCAGCGGGCGATCCATCGAGCGATCGCCCGTCATGCTTTTCCCATGACTGGATGAACACCCATGCGGGCTCGCTTTCAGGTGAACCGTCGCACGTTGGTGCTGGGCGCTGCGGCGGCTGCGACCATCGGGCCCGTTGCCGCATTGCGCGCGGGCGACAGCAGCACGATTCCGATCGGCGATATGCACGCGCATCTGTTTTTCGGCATCAGCCGCCAGCCGGCGTCGGTGCGCCCACTCGGCAAGCTTATGGGGGAGGGCAATGCGACTCTCGTCTCGTGGTCGCTGGTCGGAGATCAGCCCTGGATCCGCCCGACACGTCAGGGACTGCGCCAGAAGGGGGCGCCTAAGTCCGGTGCCGCCACCACGTGGTTCAAGGACGAGATCGCGCGCGCGCGCAAGCACGCCGCCGATCAGAAGATCAAGATCGCCACGACGCCGGCGGATCTCGATCTCGCGCTCAAGGGAGAGCCGCATGTCGTGCTCTCGGTCGAGGGCGCGAGTTTTCTCGACGACGGCATCGAGGGCCTCAAGACAGCGCACGAAGCGGGCGTACGCCATATCCAGCTCGTGCATTTCGTGCGCAACACCATCGGCGATTTCCAGACGGAGCCACCGCAGCACGGTGGCCTCACGGACTTCGGTCGCAAGGTCGTCGAGGAATGCAACCGGCTCGGTATTCTCGTTGACCTCGCACATTGCACGCGCGCCGCCGTCGAGCACGCGATCGCGGTGGCGAAGGCGCCACTCGTGTGGTCGCACAGCTCCGTGAGCAAGAAGGGTGTGGCAGGCAAGCCGCGATCGATGTTCCAGGTGCGCCAGCTCGATTTCGACCAGGCCAAGCAGATCGCCGCGAAGGGTGGTGTCGTCGGGCTCTGGGCGTTGCGATCGGACGTCGGGGCGACCGTCGAGGCTTATGGTGATCGCCTCATCGAGATGGCTGGCTGGCTCGGCGACGACCACGTCGCTTTCGGCACGGATATGAACGCACTCGGAAACTCACCCATCTCCAGCTATGCGGACTTGCGCCGCGTCGTGCGCCATCTCGAGCGCAAGCTCGCGGCAGATCGCGTGCGCAAGATCGCAATCGGCAATTACGCGCGCGTGCTGCGACAGGTCATGGAAGCGGCAAAAGCATAATCTGCGGCAGCACTTGCACAGCGTGCGGATCACGAAGGGCTGATGTCTGCTGACTTCGCGCGACTTGACCTCCTTGATCCTTCTCTTGAGTATGTTCGCCTGGATAGTCCACGGCAGGCGCGGCTTCTCGCGCCGCCAGCCGCAATTGCGGGCCAAGACACGGACGCACCGAAAGGTTTTCCGAACAACGAACGCGCGGAGTCCGCGCGCCCGATAACAAACGCGTATGGGAGAAAGGCACAAAGTGGAGAAGATACATATCGAGTTCACGTTGTTTTCGGCGTTCTATTCGCCGCTGATTTCGGTCATGTCGGGCGGTTTCCTGAAGGAGGAAGGTCTTGATGCCTCATGGTCGGTGGCGCCACCTGGCGTCTCGGCCATCAAGTCGCTCGAAGAAGGCAAGGCCCAAGTCATCCAGACCGCGCCGAGCCAGGCTTTCACGTCGCTCGCCAAGGGCGAGAAGCCGGTGGCCGTCCATTTTGCTCAGATCAACGAGATGGACGGCTTCTTCATCAACGGACGTGAGGCCGACCCGAATTTCAATTGGAAGAAGCTCGAAGGCGCCGAGGTCGTCATGTTTGGCGGGGGACAGCCGCTCGCCATGTTCAAGTATGCCTGCCACAAGGCGGGTATCGACTTCAGCAAGATCAAGGCGATCACGCCGGGTGGTGCCGGCGACATCGACAAGGCTTTCCGCGCGGGGCAGGGCCAGTACGTGCAGCAGCAGGGACCTTTCCCGCAGCAGCTCGAGTTCGACGGCGTCGGTCCTATCGTGGCCGAGGTTGGCCCGAAGATCGGCCCGGTCGCATTCTCGAGTCTCGCGGCGACGCGCGAGTGGCTCGCGACGGATACGGCCAAAGCTTTCACGCGCGCCTACGCCAAGACGCGGAAGTACATGCTCGCGACACCGGCCGCCGAGATCGCACGGGCGGAGAAATCGTACTTCCCGAAGATCGACGAGGACGTGCTGGCGCGCTGCATCGCGTCGTACCAGAAGCTCGGCTGCTGGACGCCGCATGTCGAGATCACACGGCCGGCTTTCGAAGTCGCGCTCGACGTTTTCGAGCACTTCGGTACGCTGAAGGAGCGCTACGCTTACGAGCAGGTGTGTGCGGCGCCGCCTGCTACGGCATGAGTTCATGAGGCAGTGAGGAGGAACGGACTATGGCGACAGAGATCGAGGCGATCGAGAAGGTGATCTGGACCTACTTCGACGGCTTGCACGAGGGCGACGTCAGCAAGCTCGGGCAGGCTTTCCATGAGGGCAGTCACCTCTATTCGGTGACCGACGGCAAGGTGAGCGATCTTCCGCGCGAGAAGTGGTTCGAGATGGTCAAGAGCCGTCCGTCGGCCAAGTCGAAAGGTCTGAAGCGGACCGACCGCATAGTCTCTATCGACTTCGCGGGGCCGGAAACGGCACACGTGAAGGTCGAGTGCTCGATCCATCCGCGCTACTTCACGGATTACCTGCAGTTGTTGAAGCTCAACGGCGGCTGGCAGATTGTCTCGAAGACTTTCCGCGCGGATGTACGTGAGTAGCGCGATCGGCGGCGCTTGGACGTCGGTTGACGATCGTATGGGACGCAAGGGGCAGGGAGACCCGCCCCTTTGTCTTTGCAACTTTGCGTAGGGCCGCGCCCGCCTGTGCTCGAAATTAACTTTGTCGCACCCCTGCGCTTCCTTCAGTCGCGGGGCTGGCCCCTTATTTGCGAGAAAACCATGGTAACCGAACGTGAATTGCGAGCCTAGGCGGCTTGCTTGTAGCTCAGCTACAACACTCACGTCGGCCGATTCGCGGGGCAAGAGAAAACCGTATGTGCGGCATCGTTGGAATTCTGGGCGAAAAGCCCGTTGCAAATGAGCTCGTCGATGCGCTGCGGCGCCTCGAGTATCGCGGCTATGACTCGGCCGGCGTCGCGACTGTGGAGAACGGTCATCTCGACCGCCGTCGGGCCGAGGGCAAGCTGCGCAATCTTGCGGAGCGTCTCTCGCGTCAGCCGCTCAAGGGGCGTGCCGGCATCGGCCACACGCGCTGGGCGACGCATGGTGCGCCGAACGAGCAGAACGCCCATCCGCACATGACCGATAAAGTCTCGGTCGTGCACAACGGCATCATCGAGAATTTCCGCGAGATCAAGGAAGAGCTTGCGCGCGACGGTGCGAAGTTCAGTTCGGAGACGGATACGGAGGTCGTCGCCCATCTCATCACCGCTGAGATGCGCCGCGGTGCCGATCCGGTCACGGCGACGGGCATCGCACTCAAGAAGCTCCGCGGTGCATTTGCGCTCGCCATTATTTTTGCCGGTCACGACGACCTCATGATCGGTGCGCGCGAGGGAAGTCCTCTCGCGGTCGGTCACGGCGAAGGCGAGATGTATCTCGGCTCGGACGCGATCGCGCTCGCACCTTTCACGGATCGCATCACGTATCTTGAGGAAGGCGACTGGGTCATCCTTCATCGCGACAGCGCCGAGTTCCGCGACCGCAATGGCCGTACGGTCCAGCGCAAGTCCATCAAGTCGTCGGCCTCCGGCTTCCTGGTCGACAAGGGCAATCACAAGCACTTCATGCTCAAGGAGATCCACGAGCAGCCGGAAGTGATTTCCCACACGCTCACCAACTACATCGATCTCGTTGCCGGCGAGGTGGCGTTTCCCGACCTCGGCATCGACCTCGCCACGATCCCGCGCGTGACGATCTCCGCCTGCGGCACCGCCTATCTCGCAGGCCACGTCGCGAAGTACTGGCTCGAGCGCTATGCCCGCGTGCCTGTCGAGATCGATGTGGCGTCGGAAATGCGCTACCGCGAGGCGCCGATGCCGCCGGGTGGCGTTGCGCTCTTCATCTCGCAATCGGGCGAGACGGCGGATACGCTTGCGACGCTGCGCTACTGCAAAGCACAGGGCCAGCGCATTCTTTCGGTGGTCAACGTGCGCACGTCGACGATCGCGCGCGAAAGCGACGCGGTGCTGCCGACGCTTGCGGGCCCAGAGATCGGTGTGGCCTCGACCAAGGCCTTTACCTGCCAGCTCGCCACTCTCGCGTGCTTCGCGCTGGCGATCGGCCGGGCGCGCGGCACCATCTCGCGCGATATGGAGCACGAGCTCATCCAGGCGTTGATGGAAGTGCCGCGTCATATGGTCGGCCTGCTGCGCGAGGAGCAGCAGTACGAGGAAATGGCGCCCTGGCTCTCCAAGGCGCGCGATGTCCTCTATCTCGGCCGCGGCACGGCCTTCCCGATCGCGATGGAAGGTGCGCTGAAGCTCAAGGAGATCTCGTACATCCATGCCGAGGGCTATGCCGCCGGCGAGATGAAGCACGGTCCCATTGCGCTCATCGACGAGAATGTGCCCGTGGTCGTCGTTGCGCCGGACGATGATCTCTTCGAGAAGACCGTCTCCAACATGCAGGAAGTAGCAGCACGCGGTGGCCAGATCGTCCTGGTGTCCGATGCGAATTCCGAGAAGGTTGGATGCCGTGTCGCGACGCATCTGAGCGTGCCGAGCGTCCATCCTTTTGCCGCGCCGCTCGTCTATGCCCTACCCATGCAACTCATCGCCTATCACACGGCGACTTTCATGGGCACGGATGTGGATCAACCGCGCAATCTCGCCAAGTCGGTCACGGTGGAATAGGCGCGGCAAGCGGGGATAAAGTCGCGTCATACAATTGCCTGGGAAGTAGATTTGTCTTAACTGAACAAAAGATGCGCGAGTCGGACCGGAACGAGGGGGTCCCGGAGACACGTTATGAGCACGAGCCTGCACAGGATCGCGCTGTCGTTGGCAGTAGCAGTCGCATGCACCATCGGGGGGATCGATGGTGCGGACGCCCAGCGTGCGCCCGAGAAGGGAGCCGCGAAGGGCGCCTCAGCTACGAACGAGACGGATCGCGCACTAGACGGTGCCGCCAAGGCAATCGATGCCGGTAATGCCGACGCCGCGATGAGCGCGCTCGAGGGCATTCTTTCTCGCGGTGGTCTCTCCAACAATCATATGGCGCGCGCGCTCTATCTGCGCGGTCTCGCCCATCGCAAGAAAGGGCGCCAGGCGCAGGCCATAGCCGATCTCACGAGCGCCGTTTGGCTCAAGGACGGTCTGAGCGAGACCGACCGCAATGCGGCACTGGCCGCGCGGAGTGAGGCTTCGCGTGAAGTAGGTGTCGCTGCCCCTTCGGCGAGCGGGGTCAACACGGCATCAGCACCCTCGACGCCTGCGAGTACGGAGGCTCAGCCACGGGCACGCGTAGCCACCGCGCCGCGCTCCACTGGCGATGGTCTATCCGAAGCCGGCTTCCCGCGACGTGCGTTTGCGACGCCCGCTCCAGCGCCGAGCGCGGATACGTCCGCCAGTAGCGCTTCCCCGGCTTCAGGCCCCGCGACATCGAGTTGGCAAAGCGGGACGACGGTTGATCCCAACGAACGCCGTCAAGCACCTCAGCCGCGCCAGTACGCGCGTGCAGAGCCGCCGCCTTCTGCCGCTCCGGCTAGTCCGCCGTCGTCGGGCGGCGGATTCGGCTCGTTCTTCACAGGACTGTTCACTGGCAATTCCTCCACGACGCAGGCCCCGCAAAGCGATGTGGACGGCAGCTCCCAGTGGCGGCCGCGCACGGAGCGTTCGGCGACGCCTGAGCAGAGGACCGCCAAGACGGCCGAGCCTAAAGCGCCCGTCAAGACGGCCAAGGTCGCCGAGCCCACCAGGGCGCGCAAGGGTGAGGCACAGATTGCGACCAGTGCCATCGCGAGCGGCGCCTACAAGCTCCAGATCGCGACGGTGCGCAGTCGCAAAGAGGCCGATACGGTCGCCGCAAAGGTGCGCCAGGATTATTCGGGTGCCATAGGCCAGCGGCAGCTCGAAGTCGATGAGACTGTTTTTGGCGGCATGGGCAAGTTCTACCGCGTGCGCCTCGGGCCCTATGCGAATGTGACCGAGCCGAAGGCGCTGTGCGACCAGCTCCGCCCCAAGGGCTACGACTGCCTCGTCGTCACAAACTGAACTTCGCCCGGCTCGCTTTATCGCCCGCTTCAGGGTGCGCCCCTCAGGGATCTCTTCCCTGCACCGATCCGGCAGCTACACCGACAACGTCACGCGCATCTGCGTGGGATACGTGCGCAAGGCGGCGGGCGCGGCGCAATTCCATTCTCTGCCGTCGGCGTTTCACGCGTTTTCCGATACGGCGGTGGGATTTCCTCAGTATCGACAGACCCGCAGCGGGAAAGCCGATTATGATGCGCTTGATATAAAGCAGCCAGACGGGGTCGTTGAGGAGGCTCTTCGGCGTCAATCCCGTGGCCCGTCCCCAAAGGCGATCGAACATATCGGGCTGCAGCACATCTAGGGACGCAAAATCCGAAGGGTCGCTGGGCTTGCGCTCGTACACATCTTCGAGGTCGACAATCTTGATGGTGTGGGAGTTCTGGACGATGAGGTTGTGTGGGCGGAAGTCGGGAAGAACATAGCCGTGATCAAAGAAGGTCTTGGCGCTAAGAAAAGCTTTGCGGAGGGCCGGAACGGGAATGGGCAGCCACCGAGCTAGAGGCGATCGCCGGCCAGGGTAGTAAGGTGTGACGACGAAGTTCGGTCCACTCTCGATGACCGGCGGCACCACATCGGGAGAAACTCGACCGAGCATAGTGAGTGCGGCAAGTTCGCGCTCGAAATAGGCTTCCTTTCCGGGCCGGAAGCGCTTGCGCACCGCGAGAGTGCCGTCCTTGCTGCGGATGACCTCCACGATCGCGCGCCGCCCGCTCCTGTCGAGTCGGCGCACAACCTTGCCCGGCAGATCTACGGC
>JAEYPL010000069.1 GCA_023410905.1 Pseudomonadota bacterium | reverse complement strand
GCCTGGAGCATGTCGGCTGCAGGCGACCCGCAGCCGACTTCGTGAGAGATCACTTCTTTTCGAGTGACGCGGCGTAAGCGCCGGTGATGCCGGCATTGGCCTTCTGCGCACGCGCCCAGAAGGGGATTGCCGTGTCGGCAAAAGTCCTCTGGCTGTCCCACACCTTCTTGAAGAAGGCGTTCTCCGCGGCGTGCTTCTCGAAAGCCTTCTTGGCGGCTTCGCCATACTCCTTGAAATAGGCGTCGGGCGTGGCATGGAGCTGGACGCCGTGCTTCTCGGTCAGTTCCTTGAGCGCCTTGCCGTTCTCGGCGATGCGATAGGAGTGAGCCTTCACCAATGCGGCAGTGGCGGCGATCTCCATGGACTTCTGCTGATGTGGTGACATCTTCTTCCAGACGTCGCCGTTGAGATACATGTCAGCGTTGACGACGTTCTGGTGCAGGCCTTCGAGGTAGTAGTGCTTCAGCACCTTCTGGAAGCCGAAGACCATGTCCGGTTTCGGGCAGCACCATTCGGCGGCGTCGAGTGCACCTTTCTCGAGTGCCGGCAGGATGTCGCCGCCGCCCATCGCCACGGAGGCGACGCCGATGTCGCGATAGATCTGGCCGGGAATGCCGGGCGGCGTGCGGAAGCGGAGCTTGCGGAAGTCGGTCATATCCTTGATCGGGGCCTTGAACCAGCCGAGCGCCTCGGGGCCCACGGGCTGCAGGATGAAGCCTTTGACGTTGACTTTCATCTCCTTCCAGAGCTCGTCATAGAGCTCCTTGCCGCCGCCGTACTGGAACCAGGCGAGCCACGCGAGATTGTCGAGCCCGAGACCCGATCCCGCGGCCGGCGAGCCGAAGAGTGTCGCCGCCGGGTGCTTGCCCGACCAGTAGTGCGTCCACGCGAAGCCGCCTTCGATGAGGCCCTTGTCCACGGCGTCGAGCGTATCGTTGACGGCGACGACGGCGCCTGCCGGCAGGACTTCCATCGTGACGGTATTGTTTGTCAGGGCGGCCACGTCCGCGGCGAAGTCCTTGAGCATGGTGACTTCGTCCGCCGAGGTCGGAATGACCGACTGGATGCGGATCTTGATCGGCTTGTCCTGAGCGAGCACGGCTGGCGCAAAGGCCGTTATTCCGAGAGCGAGCGCGCACGCAGCTCCCACCGCGAAATTGCGGATCGACATCGGTTTCTACCTCCCAGTTGCGCGCGGCCAGCATTCTGAAGGTGCCAGCTCGCTCATGCGCGATCACTTGTTTCGCCTCGGACCACTCTTGCTGAAATGGTCTGCGATGCGAGAAGAAAGGTCTCATTAAAAGGACCGATGATCAAGGGGGCGCGAAACGATTGAGGCGTCAGACGCGTTCCGACCCGGGAGGATCCATGTCCATTTCTTTCAGTTTTGGCCGGCTCCAGCGTCTGCTTCGGGACAAGCTGTGGCTGCCACCCGCATTCGCGAGTGTATTCGCCGTCCTGGTCGCAAGTGCGGCTTACGTCCTCGGCCAGCGCTATGAAGGCGAGATCGGCCTGCAGATTGGGAGGGAGGGGCTGGTATCGCTCCTGGGCATACTGGCTTCCGGTATGCTGACAGTGGCGACGTTCACCATCACGTCCATCATTACGTCCGCCACTTCCGCGTCTAATCTCACGACGCCTCGCGCTTCCAGGCTCGTCGTTTCCGATCCGACCGCGCAGTTCGTCCTTGCGGCGTTTATCGCGGCCTTCATCTACTCGGTGGTCGGCATCATCGCGCTCAACGCCTTCCCGTACGGGCCTGCCGGCCGTTTCATTCTGTTCGGCGGCCTTATCGTCATCGTCGCGCTGGTGCTCGTGTCTTTCATCAATTGGGTGGACCGGGCAACAAAGCTCGGGCGACAGGGCACAGTGATCGACATCCTGCGAAACGCGGCACTGGATTCGCTACGGCCGCTCAATGTCGGCACGCACGGCGCTCGCGTTCACGATGGTTCGATCCCATCGAACTCACATGCCGTGTATCCGACGGCCGTCGGATATGTCGTCGCGATCGACGTCGAACCCGTCCAAGCATTCTGCGAAGAACACGATTGCCGCGTGGTCTACCTGACGCGGCCAGGTGAACTCGTGGTGTCGACCGAGCCCGTCGCCTACATCGCCGGCCGCGTCTCCGCGGATGACGAAATCCGCGCGCTGGTCTTGGATGCTATCGAGATCAACAGCACCCGCGTTCACGACTGCGACATACGCCACAATGTTCTGAACTTGACCGAAACCGCGGATCGCGCGCTTTCACCCGCCGTAAATGACCCCGGCACGGCGATCATCATTCTAAATATCATGATCGAGGTTTTGACTCGCTGGAGCGAGGTTCGCAGCGAGGCGGAGGCTGTCGATGTGAAATATGACCGCGTCGCTATGCCGGCGCTGACGGCGCGCGAGCTTTTCAACGACGCATTTACACCCATCGCGCGCGATGGCGCCGGGCACGTCGAGGTAGCCGTACGCCTGCAGAACGTGCTGCGCGCGCTTACGCGTCTCGGTCAAGACGATGTGACGCTGGAAGTGCTCAAGATATCCAGTGATGCCTTGGAGATGGCGGAGAGCGAACTCACCGCCGCGCAGCATCGGGAGCGCGTAACCGAGGCGGCCCGAAGAGTGCGGAACGAGGCTGCCGAAGCAGCCAATCGCCCGCCTCCACATCTCTCGGCTTACGCGCGCAGTGCCGACGTTAAATGAGCTTCGCCATGGCGACTGCCGTGTCGCTCATGCGGTTCGAGAAGCCCCACTCGTTGTCGTACCAGGTGAGGATGCGCACGAGATTGCCGTCCATGACCTTGGTCTGGTCGAGCGCGAACGTCGACGAGTGCGGATCGTGATTGAAGTCGATCGAGACGTTCGGCTGGCTCGTCACGGCGAGAATGCCCTTGAGTGGGCCCTTCGCAGCAGCGGCCTGCACGGCTTCGTTGATTTCCTTCACCGTCGTCGCGCGCTTGGCGACGAACTTGAGATCGACGACCGACACGTTCGGCGTCGGCACGCGGATCGAGACGCCATCGAGCTTGCCGTTGAGCTCCGGCAGCACGAGACCGACGGCCTTCGCAGCGCCCGTCGAGGTCGGGATCATCGAGAGCGCGGCAGCGCGCGCGCGATAGAGATCCTTGTGCATGGTGTCGAGCGTCGGCTGATCGCCCGTGTAGGCGTGGATCGTCGTCATGAAGCCCTTCTCGATGCCGACGGCGTCGTTCAGCACTTTGACGACTGGCGCAAGGCAGTTCGTCGTGCACGAGGCATTCGAGATGACGAGGTGATCCTTCGTCAGCTTGTCGTGGTTCACGCCATAGACGACCGTAAGATCGGCATTGTCGGCAGGCGCGGAGACGATGACGCGCTTGGCGCCGGCGGTGAGATGCGCCGAGGCCTTTTCCTTCGACGTGAAGATGCCCGTGCACTCGAGCGCGATCTCGACGCCGAGATCCTTGTGCGGCAGCTCGGCCGGATTGCGCACAGCCGTCACCTTGATGGGACCGGTGCCGACGTCGATCGTGTCGCCGCTGACCTTCACCTCGCCGGGGAAGCGACCGTGCACGCTATCGAAGCGCATGAGGTGGGCGTTCGTCTCGACGGGGCCGAGGTCGTTGATGGCGACGACCTGGATGTCCTTGCGGCCGCTCTCGACGA
The DNA here is from genome assembly GCA_023410905.1 of Pseudomonadota bacterium. Lineage (GTDB taxonomy): Bacteria > Pseudomonadota > Alphaproteobacteria > Rhizobiales > Hyphomicrobiaceae. The sequence goes on along the minus strand of JAEYPL010000069.1, from coordinate 6,410 downwards.
TGGCGCGCAGCACGTTGCGCCCGATGCGTCCGAACCCGTTGATTGCGACTTTTACGGCCATGGTTCTGCTCCCGCGAAGATGGTGATGGAAGGGGCGGCGCCTGCCGGCACCGGAGATCGATCTACGAGTGGCGGAAAAACGCGAAAATGCGCAGTCCGCGCGGCATTTATTGGGCTGAGCCATACCCCGAACGCCCGCGCGCGCGCAAGGCCACGCCAGGAAGGCTGCCATTCCATGGTTGATGAACGCGCTGCGAGCGCGCCGGTTGCTGTCGCAGGGGGCCTTACAACCGGCGTGGCGGTCAGTTCATCTGCCGCAGGATGAACCGCTGGATCTTGCCGCTCGGAGTTTTCGGCAGCTCTGTGAGATAGGCGATTTCACGCGGGAAGGCGTGCGAAGCGAGGCGGCGGCGCACATGCTCCTGCAGCTCCGTCGTCAGCTCCGGCGTGCCGCTCTGCCCGGCCTTCAGCACGATGAAGGCCTTCACGATCTCGGTCCGTTCGGGATCCGGCTTGCCGATGACGCCGACTTCCGCGACGGCAGGGTGTTCGATGAGGGCGCTTTCGACATCGAAGGGGCCGATGCGGTAGCCGGACGAGGTGATGATATCGTCGCTCCGCCCGACGAAGAAGAAGTGGCCGTCCGCATCGCGCATCATAGTGTCGCCGGTGAGATACCAGTTGCCCTGGATGGCCGGCGTCTCCGCGCGCCAATAACCCTTGAAGGTATTGAGCGGCGAACGGCTCATATCCACGGCCAGGATTCCGGGCTTGCCCGTTGGCGCGGGCTGGAGATCATCGCCCAGCACCTCCATGTGGAAGCCCGGCATGGCATAGCCGGCCGAGCCCTCTTTCTCCGCGTGTTGGACGGCATGGTGATTGTTGACCAGCATGGCCGTTTCGGTCTGCCCGTAGTGGTCCTTGAGCGGCACGTTGAGGGCGGCCTTGGCCCATCGCGCGACCTCCGGATTAAGCGGCTCGCCCGCACTCGATGCAACGCGCAGGGTTCCGGCGGCAACTTTCGCCGCCTCCGCGCCCGCAGCCATGAGCATCCGGTAGGCCGTCGGCGCGCCGGCGAAGTTCGTAATCTTCAAGTCGCGCACGATGCGCACGGTCGCGTCGACGGTGAAGCCACCCTCGTAGAACGTCGTCGTATGGCCGAGCAGCAGCGGGCCGATCAGCGCGTAGAGCATCCCATACGCCCAGCCCGGATCGGCGATGTTCCAGTAGCTGTCCTCGGGGCGAAGATCGATCGCGTCGCGCATGTAGATGCCGACCGGGAGCAGCATAGCGAGCGGATAGAGCACCGCCTTGGGCTTGCCGGTCGTGCCGGACGTATAAAGCAGCACGAACGGATCATCGCCCTTGAGCATGACAGGCGCGAAGCCCGCCGGCTCGTCGGCCAGCATGGCGGGGATGGTGCCGGCGGTGACGCCTGTCCGATCCACCTCGATGACCGGCGGGCAATCCTGCACGTCGTCGAGCTTCGAGCGATTGGCCCGGTCGGTGATGACCAGCTTCGCGCCGCTGCCGGTGTCTCCGGTAATGCGCGTTTCGATGGCCTTGGGGCCGAATGCCGTGAAGAGCGGTTGGTAGACGGCCCCCGCCCGCCACGTGCCGAGCACCACCATCAGCAGTTCGGGGATGCGCGGCAGGAGACCGGCGACGATGTCACCCTGGCCGATGCCGCGCTTTTTCAGCAGGCTCGCAAAGCGCTCGGAATCCGCTTTCAGAGCCGCGAAGGTGACCGTCTCGCGTTCCATGTCGCGACCGATCCATTCGAGCACCACGCGATCGTCCTTGGCCCACCTGTCGCAGCATTCGATCGCCGCATTGAGCCCCTCGCCGAGCCGGCCCTGGAGAAGGTCCTTTTCCGCGGATGCCACGGACATTTCGCGGTGGGCGGTCTGGTAGTCGCGCATGGATTTCCTCCGAGGGCTTGTTGGGCGTCGTCGCCTCTTGTGGCTCAATTCGAACAGATTATGTCTGACAGACTATCCGTCCAATCGCGAGGTGAACACTGTGGCCGCCAAGTTGACGAAAAAGACCGACGTCGCGGTATTGGAAGCCTGCAAGAGGATGCAGTGGTGCGGGAGCTGCGCTTGGTCGTCGCGACATGAGAGAGGCTAGGGATCGCCTGATCAGACGCGCCGGGACCGCGAGGGACGCAGGACATCTTTCCTCCATCCTGAACGAGATCATTGGGCTCGGCGGCACGACGGCGATGGAGACGCCATTGAGCGAGGCCGAGTTCAGCCGCTATTTTCTGATTGGGCCGGACGTTTTTGCCTGCTACGTCGCTGAGGATGCAACGAACGGCGAGCCGGTTGGCTTCCAGGCTCTGACGCGTCATCCGGAACTGCCTGAAGGATGGGCGGACATTGCGACCTTCGCTCGCCAGCGGCCGAGGCTTCCGGGTGTGGGAACTGCCTTGTTCGCAGTGACGCGCTCGATGGCGAGGGATCTGGGACTCGTCGCCATCAACGCCGCAATTCGCGCCGACAATCACAGTGGGTTGACCTACTATGAGAGGATGGGTTTCCAGACCTATCGTACGCTGCCCGCTATTCCCTTGCGGGACGGCACACCTGTCGACCGCATCCTCAAGCGGTATGACATTGCTTAAATTTCGCACCGCTCCCCAGACGTTCACACCCCATCGTTGACGCCACGCCCTCGCGTCCATAGGGTTCGCCACGTGTCCGAGGCCTGAGAGAGGGCGGCGCCCGCAGTGCCGGCGCACGTTGTCATGACCATTCCGAATACGCATCACGGGATCGATCCCGACGAGATCGCGGTCGCCCACACCTGCCGCGCCTGGCCCTTCGAGGAGGCCCGCCGCCTGATCGCGCGGCTCGACCGGCTGAAGCGCGATCCCGAAACGCCGGTGCTGTTCGAGACCGGATATGGCCCCTCGGGCCTGCCTCACATCGGCACTTTCGGCGAGGTTGCCCGCACGAGCATGGTGCGCCATGCCTTCGAGGTCCTGACCGAGGGCCGCCGCAAGACCCACCTCGTCTGCTTCTCCGACGATATGGACGGCCTGCGGAAGGTGCCGGGCAACGTCCCGAACGGCGATCTGCTCACGGCGAACCTGGAGAAGCCGCTGACCAGCGTGCCCGATCCTTTCGGCACGCATGAGAGCTTCGCGCACCACAACAACGCGCGGCTTCGCGCCTTCCTCGACCAGTTCGGCTTCGAGTACGAGTTCATGTCGGCGACGACCGCCTACAAGTCGGGCGCCATGGACGCGACGCTCCTGCGCATGCTGGAGGTCTATGATCAGGTCATGGACATCATCCTGCCGACGCTCGGGCCGGAGCGGCGCGCGACCTACTCGCCTTTCCTGCCGATCTCGCCGCGCACTGGGCGCGTGCTGCAAGTACCGATGGTCGAGCGCAATCCCAAGGCGGGCACGGTCGTCTATGTCGATCCCGATACGGGCGAGAAGGTCGAGACCAAGGTTACCGGCGGCGCGGTCAAGTGCCAGTGGAAGGCGGATTGGGCACTCCGCTGGACCGCACTCGGCGTCGACTACGAAATGGCTGGCAAGGACCTGATCGACTCGGTGACGCTCTCATCGAAGATCTGCCGCGCGCTCGGCGCGACGCCGCCCGAGGGCTTCAATTACGAGCTTTTCCTCGATGACAAGGGCCAGAAGATTTCCAAGACCAAGGGTAATGGCCTTTCCATCGAGGAGTGGCTGACCTATGCGAGCCCGGAGAGCCTGTCGCTCTTCATGTACCAGAAGCCGAAGACGGCGAAGCGGCTGTACTTCGATGTGATACCGCGCGCCGTTGACGAGTATCTCACGTTCCTCGGGAAGTTCCCGGCTGAAGAGCCGAAGCAGCGCCTCGACAACCCCGTCTGGCACATCCATACGGGCCACCCGCCGGCCGCCGAGCTGCCGATTTCGTTCGCGCTGCTGCTGAACCTCGTCTCGGCGTCGAATGCCCACGACGCGGGCGTGCTCTGGGGCTTTATCAAGCGCCACGTGCCCGGAGCGAGCCCCGAGCGCTATCCGCTGCTCGATAAGCTCGTCGGCTACGCCGTGCGCTATTACGAGGACTTCGTAAAACCGGAGAAGAAGTTTCGCGCGCCAACCGATGTCGAGACGGCAGCCCTTGCCGCGCTCGATCAGGCGCTCGCCGATGCGCCGTCCGATGCCGATGCGGAAACTTTGCAGAATATCGTCTACGAAGCCGGCAAAGCGAATGGCTACGACAAGGACACGCTGCGCGACTGGTTTCGCGCCATTTACGAAGTGCTGCTCGGTCAGTCGCAGGGGCCGCGCTTTGGTTCGTTTATCGCCCTCTACGGCGTACCCGAGACGCGCCGCCTCATCGCCGATGGCCTTGCCGGCCGCCTGCGCGCTGCATGAGAAACTTTGGCAGCCGCCAGTTCCGGCGGCTGCCTCGCGCATGAAGGCGCGCGATCCCCTGCCCACGATTGCAATTATCGTGTTAGTCTCGGATCATAAGCCCGATGAACGGGCCTTGATTCGTCCGTCGCGCTTATGGGTAGCGCACCCGGAGGGCAGAAGGCATGGCCTCGAGGCGGAGGGAATTCGTCCGGGGCCTTGGCTAGAAAAGGAGGGGCTATGAAAACCATCCTCGTGCCGTGTGATCAAAGCGACAGCATGCCGTCCGTGCTGGCGACGGCCGATCAACTTGCGGGCAAGTTCGAGAGCCTGGTCGAGGGCATCGCGCTACGTCCCGTTCACGTCGAGATCGTTGCACCGGACCCGATCGTCGCCGTGACGTTCCCGCCGGCCGATTGGAACGACGGCAGCTACGTGGCCAAGGCGCGGGAGGCGTTCGACACTCACTTTGCTGGCCGACAGACGCCGCGACGTCGCTGGAAAGCGGGCGCGTCGGTCGACGATGCGGGCCTCGGCTCGCTCTCGCGCGTCTATGACATCACCGTTCTCGGCAGGCCTACCGCCGAGGCCACGGGCCCGCGCATGACCACACTCGAAGGCGTGCTGTTCGAGAGTGGCCGCCCGGTCCTGATCGCGCCGCCGACACCGCCGAAATCGTTCGGCGACACCATCGTCATTTCCTGGAACCGCTCGACCGAGCAGGCCCGCACGAACGCTGATGCGCTACCGCTTCTGAAACTTGCCAAGTCAGTCGTCGTTCTCACAATGGAAGGCATTACCGTTCCCGGTCCCTCGGGTGAGCAGTGCTGCGACTGGCTGGCAGGCCATGGCATTCATGCCCGCGAGCTGACGCTCGGCCTCGAAGGACGAAAGCCCGGTGACGCGCTGATGGAAGAGGCGCTGAAACTCGGCGCCGACCTTATCATCAAGGGCGCCTACACGCAGAGCCGTTTGCGCCACATGATCTGGGGCGGCGCGACGAGCCATCTGCTCGCCCACGCACCGATACCTGTACTTATGGCGCACTGAGCGTATTCGGACCTCAAGTGCGCTTCTGAAATCGGTATCCTCGAGCTCAAATGAAATGTGGCCGGACACCTCGCGGTATCCGGCCACAATAGTAATGCCTGCTGTGGAGCGCGCTACTTCGCCTTCCACTCCTTGGCGGCTTTGATCACCGCGTCCTTGTCGAACTTGTTGATGTCGGCGAGCAGCGAATTGTCGAGGACGTCGACTGCAGAAGCCTTCTCCTTGATGGTGCCGTTCGCGAGCAGCCAGTCGAAGTATGCCTGGTAGTTCTCGACGAGGTTCTCGCCCCACTGCTTGGCACCGACCGACTCGAGACGCCACGAGACCGCACGCGCATTCAGCGTCGAGATGTCATGCGCGAGCGCGGTCGCCTCGTCCTTGCTGGTCGATTTGGTCTGAGGCCACATATCCCAAAGGATGCGGATGGCGGCTTCGGGATTGTTGATCGCGAACAGCGTGCCCATGGCGTAGCCCTGCGCGATCGCGACCGCTTCCTTCCGGTTCTTCACCAGGGTGTCCTCGAGGGCGATGAAGCCGTTCGAGGGGAACTTGTCGATCGAGGGATGCTTCAGACGGCGCAGCTTCACGCCCGCATTCTCGACGAGCGCGTACTGCGTGTCGAACTGCGAGAGTGCATCGACCGAGCCATTGCGGACGAGCGCGGCCGTCTGACCGGCTTCACCCGCGACCACGACCGAGATGTCCTTGTCGGGGTCCATGCCCTCTTCCTTGGCAAGGGCGCGCACGATGATGGCGCTGGCCGAGGCCATGCCGATCACGCCGATCTTCTTGCCCTTGAGGTCCTTCATGGACTGGACCGTGCTGTCAGCCGGTACGGCGAGGCCGTAGATATTGCCGAGATAGGCCGTGTAGTACGTTTTCAGCTTGGCGCCCTGGCCGCGCATGACGGCTACCGGTTCGACGGACGGCAGCGCGAGCATCGTCTCGCCGGTGGCGACGAATTTGGCGCAGTCGCCCGAGCCGGGCACCGGTACCAGCG
>JAEYPL010000027.1 GCA_023410905.1 Pseudomonadota bacterium | reverse complement strand
GGCGTGCGCAATTTTCTCGCGCGCAACAACATGAAGGCCATGAAGATCGGCGATCTCGGTTTCTTCTACCACTCTAATATCGGCAAGGAGGTCGTCGGCATCTGCAAGGTCAGTGCACTCGCGCATCCCGATCCGAGCGACGACACGGGCAAGTGGGAGTGCGTGGATGTCGTCGCCGTCGCGGATGTGCCGAAGCCAGTGACGCTCGCGGACGTCAGAGAAACGCCGTCGCTCGCCAAGATGAGCCTCGTCACGAGCGCACGTCTCTCCGTGCAGCCTGTAACCCCCGAAGAATGGCGCATCATCTGCAAAATGGGCGGCCTCGATCCGAAGAAGCTCTAGTGGCGCGTCATGCCGGCGCGTTGATTGCCGGGGATCGCGGCGCCATATCTGAGATGTGATCACGCAGTGGTGGTCGACGGCGCTGGGAGTTGCGCAACGCATGTCCGACGACGAGGAAGCCAATCGACTGAGCGCTCGCGCGGCGCGCTATCTCCGTGTCGGCACGAATGTCGGCGCGGTAGCGGCCCGCGTCGCGGGCAGCCGCCTGCTCGGCTATGACCTCGATCGCGAGAAGAACGCGGCCGAGCTCGCCAAGGCACTCGGCGGGCTCAAGGGGCCGATCATGAAGGCGGCGCAGCTGCTTTCGACCATCCCCGAAGCTTTGCCGCCCGAATATGCGCGCGAGCTGGCGCAGCTTCAGTCAGCCGCCCCGCCCATGGGCCCGGCATTTGTGCGCCGACGCATGCAGGCCGAACTCGGGCCGGACTGGCAGGCGCGCTTCAAATCGTTCGAGCCGGCATCGACGGCCTCCGCGTCGCTCGGGCAGGTGCATCGCGCCGTCGCGCACGATGGGCGTGCGCTTGCCGTCAAGCTGCAGTATCCGGACATGCAATCCGCCGTCGAGGCGGATGTCACGCAGCTCAAGGTCGTGTTCGCCATTCATGCGCGCATGGATCCGGCCGTCGACACCGGCGAGATTCTGCAGGAAATCTCGGCGCGTCTCCGCGAGGAATTGGACTATGAACTCGAAGCGCGGCACACGGCGCTCTACCGCCTCATCTTCCGCGACGATCCGCTGATCCGCGTTCCGGAAGTGGTCGACGAGCTGTCGACGAAGCGACTGCTCACCATGACGTGGCTCGAGGGGCGGCGCCTGCTGGACTACAAGAGCGCGCCGGAAGAGGACCGCAATCAGATTGCGCGCGCCATGTTCCGTGCGTGGTGGTTTCCTTTCAGCCACTACGGCGTCATTCACGGCGATCCGCATCTCGGCAACTACACGATCTTCGAGGAGGCGGGGCGGCCCGCGGGCATCAACCTGCTTGACTACGGCTGTATGCGTACGTTCGCGCCGAAGTTCGTCGGCGGTGTCATCGACCTCTATCGCGGGCTACATGAAGGCGACGAGGCGCGCATCGTGCACGCCTACGAGACTTGGGGCTTCACGGGACTTTCCAAGGAGCTGATCGACGTCCTGAACATCTGGGCGCGCTTCATCTACGGGCCACTGCTCGACGATCGCGTGCGCTCGATTGCCGAGGGGACGACACCCGGCGAGTACGGACGCCGCGAAGCGTTCACCGTTCACAAGGCGCTCAAAGAGAAGGGACCGGTGAAGGTGCCGCGCGAGTTCGTGTTCATGGACCGCGCTGCCATCGGCCTCGGTGGCGTGTTCCTGCATCTCGATGCGCGGCTGAACTACTTCCAGATTTTCAACGAGACCATCGAGGACTTCGATCTCGCGCGCGTCGGTGCGCGCCAGCGGGCGGCATTTGCCGCGACCGGCGTACCGCTGCCCGAGGGTGTCGAAGCCGTCGCATGAGGGGGCATCGTGACCGCTAAACCGATCATTCTCGTCGCGGCCGCGGCGCTCATCGATGTCGACAACCGCGTGCTCATTGCCGAGCGCCCGCCGGGGAAGTCCATGGCCGGGCTCTGGGAATTTCCAGGCGGCAAGGTTGCGCCCGGCGAGACGCCGGAGCAGGCGCTATTGCGCGAGCTGCGGGAGGAGCTGGCTATCGAAGTGTGCGAGACATGCCTCGCGCCCTTCACGTTCGCGAGCCACACCTACGAGAGTTTCCACCTGCTGATGCCGCTCTATCTCTGCCGAAACTGGGAGGGCGAGATCACGCCGCAGGAGGGCCAGCGCATCAAATGGGTGCGCGCCGTGCGCCTCACCGACTACCCCATGCCGCCGGCGGACGTCCCGCTCGTGGCTATGCTGCGTGATCTGCTGGGCTAGCGAGCGTCAGTAACTGCCGCCGAAAACGCGCGATGCCCACTCCGGTCGACCGCCGGAGCTCCGCCCTTCGGTGCGCCGACGCTCGCGCGGAGGCGTCCTGTCTGCCGAACGCGTGCGTGTCGCGCGTTTCGTGCGGGGCGTTGGCTCAGTCACGCCGAGGAGCATAGCGCCTTCGGGCCGCGCGGGACCTTCGGCCACGTCCGCTGCCGGTAGCGTCGGAGGCGGTGTCGCAGCAGCAGCCTCCATCGTCGGTTGAGGCTGTTCGACCGGGTTCGGTGCCGCGACATCGATTGGACGCGGTCCGAGGTTGCCGCGCTTCTCCGCGGTATCGCGCACGTTTACGCTTGCGCGTGGAGTGGGCTGGACCTTTGCCGCCACGGCGCGCTTGGCTTTCTGCGCTCGCTCGGCATAGAGGCGGTGGCGATCGAGCGCCTCACGCTCCCAAGGATGAGGTTTACAGGTGCAGGCCTCGACGTAGCTTGTGCGGAAAAGGAAGGCGTTCTTCAAGGCCATGTAGGGCTGGCCGCGCACGTCCCTCATGTCCTCCGGCTCGCCGCCAGGATTGGGATAGACGTAGAGGCGGGCACCTGACGAGCAGCGGGAATTACAGGCGGCTTCGTCGGCCGCAAAGCGATCGGGCGTCGTCGAGAAGCTGATTGGGAAGAAGTAGCCATCGCAGAGGCGCACGCACACGGTGCGATAGGTGCCGCGCTCCCGGCCGTACTCCCGCGCGCGGCCCCAGGCCTCCTCGCGGGCTTCCTGCTCCTCGCGAAGTCGCTCTTCGCGCGCCTCGCGCTCCTCGCGGGCGCGTCGTTCGCGCGCTTCCCGCTCTTCCAGCTCGCGTTCACGACGCTCCTCCGCGCGCGACATGCCGCGCCGCCGCTCTCGGAATTGTCCTCCGCGCCAGGCCGAAGGGTTGTTGAGCTGATCGAGCCAATTGTCGCTCGTCGTCAGGAATCCGCCCGTGGTCTGGATCACGAACCCGCCCGTGCGGGCCTCAGCGCTGATCTCGGGTGTGGTGCCGGAAAGGAAGGCGCGGCTCGTCGCGCCGAGGGCGAATACGACGATCGCGGCGAAGCCGACTGCGAGCGCGCCCGACAGCTCACGCCGGATGGGCCTGAGCGCAGGCCTCAGGACGGCATCGTGCTGGGGCCAACGAGAATGATGGGGGACGCGAAACATCTATCTACCGTGTACGCAGGAACTATAGGGTCTTCAAACCCCTCACGGCGCGCTCTGTCAACTAGCCTGTCGTCACAACTGTTTGTTCTGGATGCGCATCCGGCGCAAGGCAAACGTCGAAACGGGCATCACTGAGCAAAGCGCCTCAGTCTCACAACGCACCTTGTCTGGGAAGGTTGCGGGCGTTCGCGATCAAATCGAGAGAGCTTTGCGCGCCATTTCGATGAGCTGGGGCCAGAACGTCTCGCCTGCCTTGCCAAGGAGGCCACCGAGGACGGCGATTGAAATCCACCCGACCCAGCGCCTGAGACCGCGCGTAACATTCGAGGAAATGCGGATCGAGATGCGTTGCTCGGGCAGGCTCGTATCGGCGATCACGCCATCGGCCCCGATGGAGCGGGAGGCGACGACGAGCGTCAGCTCGGCGGGGCCGCGCACCTGTGGGATGACGGTGAAACGCCAGACGGCGTAGTCACTTGCGAGCTGGTCCCCGCGTGCGCCAGTCCACTGCGTTTCCGGCGATTTCGGCTCGATGTAGAAGCGGCCCGGCTCGCCCTGGAGACGGACGCTCATGGCGCGCGTGATCAGGAGCTGATGCGTGTGCGGGGTACCGCCGCCTTGCAGGCCACCGCCAGCATTCACGCCCTCGCGCGCAATGCGGATTTCCACGGTCTCGAGGACGCCAACCTTCATGCGTCGTGGGATATTCTCGACGAGCTGGCCGCTTTCGGTGCCGGGGCGCTGATTGCGTCCAGGGCGCGGTGCTCCCTCGCGCGCGCGGCCACGCTCGGGAGCCCCTGATGGTGCGCGGGAGGCCTGCGGCGGATAGGGCGGCGGTGGCGGGACAGGCGGTAGCGGATGCCGGTCGACGGGCGCTTCGGGCCACGGCGTGGTCAGCTCGGGTTCGGGCTGCGCATTCTGCGGCAGGCGCAAATTTGGGCGCGGCGGCGGCGGACGTGAGGCACCGAGGCCGCGCGGCGGAGGTGGTGGCGGCGGAAGACCCGCTTCAGCGCCCGGTTGGCGCGGCGGGATGGGCGGTGGGCCTTCGGGGCTGCGCCGGCCAGCATCGGCACTCGGCAGAGGCGGCGGGCCCGCTGCGGGATCTGGATTACGCCTCAGAAATCTGTCCGATCCACCATGGGACGGCGGCGCAGCGGCTGGCACCTGAGGTGCCGGCGGTCGCCGCTGCTCGTCCATCGGCGCGGAATCGGGAGGTGATGGTAGGCGCTCGCCTCTCGCTTCCGGCGCGGGGGCCGGGCGCGGGGCTGGTGTTGGTTCGGCGCGAGAGGCCGGCTGCGGTTCTTCGCGCGCCTGCGCTGACGGTGGAGCCGCGGGCGGCGGCGTCTCGGCTTTGCGAGCGGGAGCTGGTGGTGCTGGCGGCCTCGGCGGCGGATCCGGGCGAATATTGGGGATGCCCATAGGCTCCCAAAGGGGCTTCTGGACCGGCGGCGCGTGCCGGCCGCCATGCGGAGGTCCGCCCTCGCGATGATCGGGCGGGCGCTGGGCTTCGCGCGCCGCGTCGCGATCGAATGAGGGCGCCGCCGGAGCCGGCGGCGGTGGTGCCGTGGCTTCGGGCGTCGGAGCGCTCGGAGGTGCTGCCGGTTGCGGCGCGGCTGGTGCCTGGGCTGCCGCGCTCTGGCGGATCACGCGGATGGCAGCCTGGAAGGTCAGGCCCTGCGCCTTGAGGAAGGTCGCCGCCATGCTCTTGCCGTCGCCGACGATGGCCGCCAGCACGATGGCACCGTCGATCTGCACGTCTGCGCGCGGGCTCTGGCGGGCTGCCGCCTCGGCATAGGCGAGGATCTTGGTGAGGTCCGGATCGTGTACGGGCAGGGTGCCGGGTGCGGCCGTCGGCGGCTGCTGGCCGAGGAAGCTCGCAACATCATTCCGCAGGCGTCCGAGATCGACCGAATTGGAGACGAGCACGCGGGCGGCATCCGCATCCTCGGTGAGGGCCAGCAGCAGGTGCTCGAGCGCGACGGTGCCGTGCGCCTGGCTGGCGGCATAATCGCTCGCACGCGCGAGGGTCGCGACCAGCATGTCGGACCGCGCAATCCTCGTCTCGAACGACGTTGCCTGAGCCATCGTCTGGGCCATCGCCTGAGCTGCTCCGGGGGACCATCCCCCGCCCCCCTCTGCCGACCTAGTCTGTCGCGCTCCCAAGCCCAAGAAAGGGGCCGCGCGCATATATCAATTGCTTAGAGCATGATTCACCCGCGGCGGGAATCCGGCATGGCCGCGGCGCGGGTGGCAAATTGTCTAAGGCATCATGGAGTTAGCGTTCAGATACCCGACCGCGGCCGACGCGCCACACACCGGCGCCGCACGCGCAGTGTACTAAAAGCCGCGCGGCTTTTCATTGCGCTTTACGCGCCAGGGGGCAGTCCGGTTCAGACCCGTGGCCGAAGTGCAAAAGTTCATTGAGCCGAGGTCGCAAGGCGCTATAAGTGCGCGCCGTAGAGGGTCCCGCACGGCGGGCTGACAAGAGGCATTGCGATGGCGAACAGCAGGGAGGCCCCGGGCGCGGGCCCCGACAAGGCCGAGCTCGATCCACAGG
>JAEYPL010000008.1 GCA_023410905.1 Pseudomonadota bacterium | reverse complement strand
GAACCGGGCCGCCAGAAAGTCGATGAACACGCGCGTCTTCGCGGCCAGATAGCGGTTTGGCGTGTAGAGCGCGTAGATGCCGAGCCCCATCCGTTCGTGCCGGGGCAGTACCAGGGCAAGATCGCCTGCAGCAATATCGCACCCGACGAGGAATGTCGGCAGCTCCGTAATGCCCTGTCCGGCGAGCGCGGCATTGCGCAGGATATGACCGTTGTTGGAATTCAGCGCCATCTTCAATGGTATCGATGCCGTGCTGCCGTCTGCCTTGGTGTACGACCAGCGCTGGAGTCCCGTCGCGCCATAGCCGAGCCAGCGGTGCTGCGCGAGATCTTCGGGCTCGACCGGCGCGCCCTGCGCGGCAAGGTAGGCCGGCGACGCCACGAGGACGCGCCGCGCGGGGGCGAGCTTGCGCGCTATCAGGCTCGAGTCCGTTAGCGCCGCGATGCGGACCGTGACGTCGACGCCCTCCTCGAGCGGATCGATGAAGCGATCGTTCAGCGTCATTTCGATGTTGAGATCGGGATAGGCCGCCATGAAATCCGCGATCGCATCGCCCAGATAGAGCATTCCGAACGACATGGGCGCGTTGATGCGCAGCAGCCCCCTCGGCTCTTCATGAAGGCGGGAGACCTGAAGCTCGGTCTCTTCGATGCGCGAGAGAATGTCGAGGCAGCGCTCGTAGTAGGAGAGGCCCGCCTCCGTGGGGCTGACGCGCCGGGTCGTCCGGTCGAGCAGCCGGGCGCCGAGGATCTGCTCCAGCTCCATCACGGCCTTGCTGACGGCAGAACGCGTGAGGCCCAGCGCACGGCCGGCCTCGGCATAACTGCCAAGAGCCACAACCTTGGCAAAGGCATTCATCGCCTCCAGCTTGTCCATCCGCCATTGTATCCAAATTGGATGCAGTCTGGCCATTTCCTAGCGGATTGAAGCGCCCGTGACGAGTCCATATCTGTGGGCAAGGGCAGAGACGCTGCGCCACGACGGCGCCCGGAGGAACTCGTTCCTCCGCATACTGTTAGTGAAGGAAGCGCTACCGGCCCGAGAAGATTTCGGTCGCCCCGAGCGATCCAGACAACGGGAGAAAAGATCATGAGCAAAGTTCTGGTTCTCTACTATTCGAGCTATGGCCATATCGAGAAGATGGCTGAAGCTGTTGCCGAAGGCGCGCGCGAAGCGGGCGCCCAAGTGGATATCAAGCGCGTCCCGGAGCTCGTTCCGGAGGAGGTCGCGAAGAAGTCCGGTTTCAAGCTCGACCAGGCGGCGCCTATCGCGACTGTCGATGATCTGCCGAACTACGATGCCATCGTGTTTGGCGTGCCGACGCGCTTCGGAAACATGCCCGCCCAGATGAAGAACTTCCTCGATCAGACCGGCGGACTCTGGATGAAGGGTGCGCTCATCGGCAAGGTCGGCAGCGTCTTTACGTCGACGGCGACCCAACACGGCGGGCAGGAGAGCACGATCCTCTCGACACACACCGTGCTGCTCCATCACGGCATGGTCATCGCCGGCCTGCCCTATTCCTTCCAGGGCCAGATGGGGGTGAAGGAAGTGACGGGCGGCTCCCCTTACGGCGCCTCGACCATTGCCGATGGCGACGGCTCGCGGCAGCCTTCGGAGAACGAAATCGCCGGTGCCCGCTTCCAGGGGCGTCACGTGGCGGGCTTGGCCGCCAAGCTGGCGGCTTGATGATCACAGCGGGATGGCTGTGCAGAGCAGCCATTCCGCCGCGCAAAGATCGATTGCGATCGTGTGCAATCGGCGCTGAACTGTAACCAACAACATTCGAGCGGAGATATGTGATGGCCGACATCAAGATCGAGCGGGAACTGACGCCGACCAAGGGCCGCTACGTCGCCCGTATCGAAGGGGTCGAGGGCGAAGGCGAACTGACGTTCTCGCGCGCGAGCCCGACGCTCGTGATCGCGGATCACACGCTCGCACCGGATTCCATGCGCGGCATGGGCGTCGCGAAGGCGATGGTCGATCGCCTCATCGCGGATGCCCGCAGCGAAGGCTTTAAGATCTTCGCCCTGTGCCCCTACGTGAAATCGCAGTTCGACCGTCACCCCGAGTGGGCCGACATCAAGTCGAACTGAAGACTATTTGCTCGTCGTGCTCTCGGCCTTCGCCTTGGTCTCGACTTTGTCCTCGGTTTCGGGAGCTATGTACTTGCTCCATATCTGCGAGCGCCGCTCCGCCGAGCGCGGTTGCTCATCCTGCGGCCGCTGAAGATCGCGGCTGTTCGCAACCATGCCGGCGAGATTGCGCTGCGTGGCGCAGCCGAATTCGGGGTAGTTGATGCGCTCCGGATCGCGCGCCACGTCGCGATGCCAGTGGCCGCATTCCGGCGCGACCGCCTGAGGTGCAGCGTAGCTCAGCCGCACGACGGGCCGCGAGCGATTCCCATCCGCATGACGAACCCGTGCGACCTGCCGCGGCGCAACGTCGAGGTCCCGCATAATGCGCCCGAGCTCTGCCAGGACCTGCGACGTACCAGCATCGGCATGACCGGGCACCGAGATCGAGAGTCGTCCGACGCCTTCCGCCTTATAGCGCGCGACAAAGCGGTGCATGTCCGCAGCCTGATTGTGGCTTAGGTCACGGGCCCGAGGAGGCGTATCGATGTTGAGCACGTGCCGCTCGTCGACGAAGCCGATGGGATGACGCGCATCCACGTCGTTCAGCGCGACACCCATGTAGTCCGGCAGGCGCGGATGGCGCTCATCGCAAGCGGCAAGCGTGAGGCTTGCCGCAACGGTTGCCGTCGCGGCGATCACGCTGATGGCGCGCAAGCTCGATGCTGTATTGGACATCGTGGTCAGCCTTTCGTGCCCGCATCGGGATAGGCGATGATGAAACCGAACTCGCCTTCGAGCGAGCCGCCAATCGGGCCATACAGACGGTGCATATGGCCGAAGAAGATGCTCTTGAGATCGCTTGCCGGGGCGAAGTTCTTGTCCGGCTTCGATGCCTGCGCCTTCGTCATGTGCGTCGCGATGTAGGGCGTCACGAGAATGACGAGCTCTGTCTCGCGGCGGTGATAGTCGTTCGAGCGGAAGAGCTGGCCGAGTATGGGCACGTTCTTGAGGCCCGGGACGCCGTCGACATTCTGACGCGTGTCGTCCGAGAGCATGCCCGCCATGGCAAGTGTGCCACCACTCGGCATCTCGAGCGTCGTTTCGGCCTTGCGCGTTTTCAGAGCGGGGATCGACAGGACTCCGGAGCTGACTGCCCCTTCCGCCGTCAACTCACTCACTTCTGCCGCAACGGAAAGGCTTATCCGACCGTCGCTCAGCACCAACGGCTTGAACTTCGTGCTTACGCCGAACTCCTTGAATTCGACTTTGATATCACCGTCACGGCCAGCAACGGGAATTGGGAATTCGCCTCCAGCTCGAAACGACGCCGTCTCACCCGACAAGGCCGTCAGGTTCGGCTCCGCCAGGGTTCGAACAATACCGGTGCGCTCCAGTGCTTCAATGATTGCCGAGACTGAATTGCCGCCACTGGACCAGCCGATGCCCGTCGTCGATCCTGCGGTGCCGAGCGGCGCAACAATTCCCGTCACGGGGAACGCATTGGTGACTAACTTCTGAAAGGTGAAGTTTCCACTCTGCACGAGCCCATTCGGAAAATCGACGCCGAGACGCCGCATCGCTTCGCGGTGCATCTCCGCAACCGTGACTTTCAGCAGAACCTGCTCCTTGGCCGGCTCCACCACGGTCAGCATGTTGACCACGCTGTCCTTCTTCTTCATCGCGCGCTGTGCGAGCTCGGCGGCGCGATTGGCATCCAGAGGCGTCATCACGCTGCCGCTCAGCACCACGTTGTCGCCCATCGTGTCGACAGTGATCTTCGAGCCCGGCAGAAGCCGATGGAGCGCTTCGCTGATCGCCGTGAGATCGCGCGCCACCACAATCTCGAGCAGAAGCACTTTCTGTCCGTTGGCACCCATGAAGAATGCGTTGGCTTCGCCCTGATCCTTGGCAAGTAGGTAGACTTGGCGCTGCGACTTGACGACGGCGTTGACGACCTCGGGATTGGATACGAGGACGTTTTCGAGATCGACCGGCAGTTCGATCAGCATCGACTTGTCGACACCAATCGTAATCCTGCGCGTCGCAGGCAGCGGCGCATTCGCCGGCACCCTGAGATAGGAACGGTGGCTCGCATCCGTACCGAAGCCCGATGCTTGCTGTCCCTGCGCAACGACGTTCGTGCTGCCGAAGCAGACCGCGCACGCCGCCAGGAAGAGAAGAGCAAACCGGCGAATGCCGATCCACGAATTGAACGTACTTTCGAACACAGTCACATGCCCCCGATGATACGGAGGACCCACGCGACGCAATACATCTGGCCCCCAGCCGGGGCAGACAAAACCATACGCCGATCGCGCCACGATCCCCTTCTCAGGGCTCCACCACGCTGGAGCCGCATCGGAGAACGCGTGCACTGTCGGACGTCGTGACCCTTGCTGAAACCCAACCTGGTGCCGTCACTGCCATGACCGCATACCCAGGCGAAGCCTCGACCGCCAGGTCCCTGCCTACCCCACACCAACAAGTGATCACGAAATCTTTCGAGGGGAACAGCCTCCGGTCAGCGCGCCCTGTGACCTTTACCGGGCCCGTCCACAGCTTGTCCAAGCCGCCCGCTCGACTTGTCGGCGCGGCATTCATCAGCTGGAACTGCGTTGAATGGCCGATTTCGCGCGCTATGGCGAAGCACTGCGACGCATTTTGAGCCTCGGCCTCATGCTCGCCTCACAAGCCACCGCAAGCAGCTGAGCGAACTGTGCATAAGCTTGCTGTAGCCGGAACATAGTCCTATTGCGCGGCGGTCATCCCTTCCGTCCACCGCGCAATGGTCGCCAAATCAGCCCGCGACGCGTAGATTCGATATCTCGCGACCAATGGCCTGGAACACCTGATTCAACTTGGCGCCATCACTGGCAGAATAGGCATTGGTGCCGGCGCTCGCACAATCTCTGAGCAGGGCAGTGGTCGTGCTATCGTTCTCCAGCCGGAAAGCGATCGTGTAGATGACGATGCCTCGCGCCTTCGCGTTGGTGCACGCCGCTCGCGTCTTTGCATTCATCGCGTTCGTGAGCGCCGTCGCCGAGTTCGTGTTGCCGAGCCGGCCCTTCGCACCGAAGCCGAAGGCACCATAGCCCGTCCAGTTGTGATTGCTTCCGTAGCGCGTGTACGTGTTCTGGCCATCGGTCATCAGGACGATGACCTTCTGGTTTTTTTCTTCGCTCCAGGAGCGCCCGGTCGTGAACGGCGCTTCGGGCGAGAGCAGTCGCCATCCCCACATCAGCCCTTCGCCGATATTGGTGAGACCGCTCGCGACCATCGCATCGATCGCCGCGGTCACATCCTCCTTGTAGGACGTGAGCTCGGTCACCGGTGCCGTCGTGCACCCGTAGTTCGGGCCGAGGCCGGACGGTGTCGAAGCCCCCTCGTATTTGCACATACGCGATTGTGCGTCAGCTGGCGTCATCGGCTTCGGGCCGTACTCGTCGCAACGCTCGCGGCGCGAGTTGTACTTCGTGCACACCTGCTCGGGCGTCGGGCAGCTGCCGCCGAAATCGTTGAGATAATTGTTCGGGTAGGACCCGCCGTTGGCGTTGCCGCTATCGGGCTCATCAGGCGAAAACATCGGCACGAACATCGTCGCCGGCGTCCCAGACGATGGCGTTGCATCGTTTACATCGTAAGGCGCCGGACGCACCTCGACGCAGCCGCGCCATGACGTGCCGAGGTCATTGAAGAGCTGGAAGCGCGTGCGCGATGACGACGCGAAGTTCTCATAATGGACCGGGGACTGTCCCTCGGTATCGATCCAGCCCGCATCCTGATGATGGGCGCCGACATTGACCGAGCCCGCAAACGGCACCACGCCGATGTGAACCTTGTCGTTGCCCATGGCGCCTGCAAAGACCACATCAACGAGATTGCGGGCGGCGTCCTTGAGATCGGCTATGTAGCTGCCAGCCATGGATCCCGAGTTGTCGAGCACGAGTGCGACCTCGACAGTGCCGTCACCACGCACGACCCGCGTGCCGGCCGCGAGACCCATGTCCTTGACCCCAAAGGCACCCATCAATGTTGTCGGGTGACGCCCACCCGACGTGATCGTCACCTCACCGGCCGCCACGTCCATCTTCATGTCTTTGATGGAGAGCTTGGTTCCCTGAGGCACGTTGGCCTTGAAGAAGGCCTCGGCCGTTGCCGGGCCCGACTCCTCCTGATCAGACCTGCCGAGGCGATGGGCAGCGGCAAGAGCGGCGGCGTCGAGCGCGCGTTGCATACGAAGCCGCTCGATTTCGACCCGCGCATAGTCGATCGCGATCGCGGCCGCGAGACCGAAGACCGAGAAGCCAATTGCGAAGATGATGATGGTGACGCCGCTCTGGTCCGCCCGGAAACGCCGGGAGAGCGCGCACAAGGCTCGCCATGCCGCCAGACGGCGCCCTGCCCCGTTAACGTCCCTCATCGACTTCCGCCTCCAGACCCCTGCAAGGCGGACGATAGGAGGGCGATGGCTGCAGTCGCGTAAAGCGATTGCTAGCAACTTTATGCAGTTTCACATTACCTGCGAGAAGGTAAACTTCTCAGCGCAAGCACAAGCCGACGTCAAGCATCCGGGGCGCGAGAACGGGCCTCAGCGCAGTATTGTTGCCGTTACCCACCAAGCTGGATTGCGCCCCCGGAGGCGCTTCGCGGCCGCTTCGGCAGCCGAGGTGGTCTCGAAAAGCGCGAAGCACGTCGGCCCGCTTCCCGACATGCGGGCGAGGCGAGCACCGGGCTCGCCGCCGAGCGTCGACAGAACGGTGCCGACTGCCGGGCATAGCCCGCGTGCCGCCGTCTCGAGATCGTTCGTGCCCGCGCCGACATGAGCCAGGACTGACGCAACGTCCGGGAAAGACGCCGGTACGGCAGGCGCCATGACCTGAGCAGGTACGGGCGCCGCGCCGAGTGCGCTGAAGACGGCAGCGGTCGCAAGCGGCACCCCCGGGTTGACCAGGACCGCAGGCAGGGGCGGCAGCGTCGGCACCGGCGCCGTCTCACGGCCGATGCCCCACATGAGCTGGGCTGTGCTCTCCAGACAGACGGGGACATCAGCACCGAGTGAGGCCGCGAGCGACCGCCAATCGATCGTCGCGCTAGAGCCCGGGTTCGCGCGCTGCACGGCGCGCAGCACGGCGGCGGCATCGGCCGATCCCCCGCCGATACCGGCCGCCACCGGCAACTGCTTGTCGATGTGCACGCTGCCTAGAGAAAGGCCCGGCGCGGTCTCCGCGAGCACCCGCAGGGCTCGGGCGGCAATGTTCTCGCCGTCGATCGCGCTCGCAAACGGGCCACTAGCCGTCACACCCGGCGGCGCGCCCACCTCCAACTTCACCTCGTCGCCGATGTCGGCGAACACGACCAGGCTCTGGAGTTCATGATAGCCGTCCGCCCTCCGGCCCAGCACGCGAAGCGTGAGATTGACCTTCGCGCGCGCGATCTCGGTCAGGATCACGGGAGGTGTCGGGGACATTTACCGGAGCTGCTGCGAGGCCGGCCCAACCTGATTGTCCGTGCGCTTCTTGCGCTGCGCATCGCCGCGCGCCTGCTGATTGGGGCGCTTCACAGTGCGCGGCTGTGTCCGCGCCGGAAGCCCCTCAGCCAATTTCGACTTGATCTTGTCGATATCCTCTTGCTCGGGATTGAGCGTCAGCGCCTGGTTCCACTGGAAGCGCGCCTCGCGCCGCCGGCCGACCCGCCAATAGGCATCACCCAGGTGATCGTTGAGGATCGGGTCCTGCGGCATCAGCTCGACGGCCCGTTCGAGATAGCGCACCGCCTCACGGTAGTTGCCGAGCCGATAGTGCGCCCAACCGAGGCTGTCGACGATATGACCATCATCGGGGCGCAACCGCACGGCCTTGCGGATGTGCTCCATACCGAGCTTCAGGTTCTTGTGCTGGTCGACCCAGGAATAGCCCAGATAGTTCAGCACCGACGGCTGATCCGGCGCCAGCTTCAGCGCGCGCTGAAGATCGCTCTCCGCCTTGGGCCAGTTCTTGGAGCGCTCATAGGCCGTGCCGCGCGCAAAGAAGAACGTCCAATGCTGCTTCTGCGGCGGTCCCATCCGATCGATAAGCCGGTCGTAGTAGGTGATCGCCTCTTCATAGCGCTTGCGCGAGCGCATGATGTTGCCGAGCGCGTCGAGCGCGCGGATATCCGTATCGTCCTCGTCCGCCATACGCTCGAGCAGCGTGCGCGACTCGTCGAGGCGCTCGAGCTGATTGAGCAGCAGCGCCTTCCTGACCCTAATGGAGCCTTCGATCGGCGTGCCATCGGGGATGCGTTCGTAGGTCCGGATCGCGTTTTCGTAGCGCTTCGTCGTCTCGTAGACGGACGCCAGCGCGGCGAGCGCGAACGGTGACTTCGGATCCAGATGGAGCGCGAGTTGCAGGTAGACGGTCCCGAGACCAACGCCGCCTTCGCTCGAGAGCGCTTCGCCGAGGCCGAAGAACACCTCCGCCAATCCCTCGTTCGTGCTCGATACGAGCAGAGGCATCTTGTCGCCTCGATCGAGTGCCTCGCCGAGCGCGGTGATATAGGGATGGACGTTACCGGTCGTCCGCCGCGAATGCTCGTTGATGATCGAGCGCGCGAGTTTGCGATCGCCACGCGCTGCCGCGTGCTGGGCATAGGCGAGCGTCAGCCGCACGAGGCGCTGCTCGCTGCGGAAAATGCGCTCGTAGAGCCGCCCGGCTTCCTGGTGGCGCCCGGCAAGATCGCTGATCAGCGCCTTGTGATAGCGGAGATAGAACTGCGCCCAGTCGGCCTGCTTCAACCCGTCGAGCTGCGCGAGCGCCCCATCGACATCGCCGCTTGCGTAACGCGTCCAGGCCGTCGCAAGCGTGCTCGTCACCTCGCCGACAAGGCTCACTGCAGCGCGCTTGAACTTCTCGCTGGCGTCAGCGTAGTTCGATCGCTTCGCCGCTTCCGCGCCGAGCACGAGACCCGCAACGCGGTGCGAGGCGTGCATCGCCAGCAGGCGCTCCGCCAGATCGACCGTCTCCGAGATCTGCCCCTCGGTGACGTCCATCAGGAGCGACTGCTCGAGAAGCGTCTCGTTCTCGGGATCCCGCGACAGGGCGCGCCTGAAGAATTCCGCCGCGGACTCGGTGTCGTGCTGGCCCCGCGCCACGCGGCCCGCGAGGTACCCGCCAAAGGACGGCCGCACCTCGGATTGGCTCTCGTTACCGCGCGCACTAGCGGGCTGGCAGAGTGGGCAGGCCACAAGGGCGGCGATCAGCGCGGCACGCGCGAAAGGCATCTCATCTCTCCACAGGCCACATCCATCGCACTGCGCTGGCCTGAAATACCCGATCAATGGCTCGCACCCCGACCCGGGCAACTAGCCTAACAACTGCGGCACTATCTTGGCCAGCCGATCACCAGTGAAATCAACTCAATTCTAAGTTTGCGTGCACGGAATTCCCGCCTGCCTCGGGCGGGCTCGCGCGACAAAACGTCCTGCAACATCAGGCTCTACCGACCGCCGCGCGGGCGGTGCATCTCCAGATGGCGGCGAAGCGAGGCGTCGGCCGTGGCGTAGGGCTCCTGCAGCTCGACGCTCCAATAGCGCAGTTCCGCGAGCGGGATCGGCTCCCCGGTCACCGCGCAGACGACATAGTCCCCAGGCGAAACGACCTGAAACTCACCGTCCAGATATTTTACCTTGGCCTCGCCCCGGAAACCGAACAGGCGTTCAAACCGATTCATCTTAACAATCGCGGCCTTTCTGTCCTGGCCTTGACGTCGGAGTTACCCGCGCCGGCCGCCGTACGTTACATGGGTGACCCCATCGGCGCCAGCCATCTCTCTCGCGCGCGACACCATGTGCCGCTCGCCGGACGGTCACCCAGTTCTCAGGCACGCTTACCTTGACACCCGGCCCGACGACCTGCAAAAGCCCCCTCCGCAAGACATCCGTCTTACCTGCTTGGTTGGCAGTGAGTGAGAGGAGAACCTCCGATGACTGAAATCACCCTGACATTTCCGGACGGCGCCAAGCGCCAGGTCCCTGCGGGCACCACCGGCATCGATGTGGCGAAGTCGATCGCGCCGTCACTGGCGAAGCGCACGGTCGCCATGGTTCTTAACGGAACCTTAAGCGACGCCGCCGATCCGATCACGGCCGACGCCACCATCAAGTTCGTCTCACGTACGGACCCGGAAGCCCTGGAGCTGATCCGGCACGATGCCGCGCACGTCCTCGCCGAGGCCGTGCAGGACATCTGGCCCGGCACGCAGGTCACCATCGGTCCGGTGATCGAGAACGGCTTCTTCTACGACTTCGCCAAAGCCGAGCCCTTCAAGCCCGAAGATCTGCCCGTCATCGAAAAGAAGATGCACGAGATCATCGCGCGCAACGCCGCCTTCAAGAAGGACGTGTGGAGCCGCGATAAGGCGAAGGACTATTTCCGCTCGAAAGGCGAGCTCTTCAAGGTCGAGCTGGTCGACGCCATTCCCGAGGGCGAGGACGTCAAGATCTACAGCCAGGGCAACTGGCTCGATCTCTGCCGCGGCCCGCACATGACCTCGACCGGGCAGATCGGCAAAGCCTTCAAGCTCATGCGCTTCTCGGGCAGCTATTGGCGTGGCGACGCGCAGGGCCCGCAGCTGCAGCGCATCTACGGCACGGCCTTTGCCGAGGAAAAGGAGCTGGCTGCCTATCTCACGCAGCTCGAGGAAGCGGAGAAGCGCGACCACCGCAAGCTCGGCCGCGAGATGGATCTCTTCCATTTCCAGGACGATGCACCGGGCACCGTCTTCTGGCACCCAAAGGGCTGGACGCTCTTCCAGGGCCTCATCACCTACATGCGCCGCCGTCAGGTCGCCGAGGGCTATGTCGAGGTGAACTCGCCGCAGCTTCTGGAGCGCTCGCTCTGGGAGACCTCGGGGCACTGGGAGACCTATCACGCGAACATGTTCGTCACCGAGACGGAGGACGAGCGGGTTTTCGCGCTGAAGCCCATGAACTGCCCTGGCCACGTGCAGATCTTCAAGCACGGCCTCAAGAGCTATCGCGAGCTGCCGATCAAGATCGCGGAGTTCGGCTGCGTGCATCGTTATGAGCCGTCGGGCGCTCTGCATGGCCTCATGCGCGTGCGTGCCTTCACGCAGGATGATGCGCATATCTTCTGCTCGGAGGATCAGATCGCCGAGCAGTGCCTCGACATCAATCAGTTCATGCTGTCGATCTACAAGGACTTCGATTTCGAGGACATTCACATCAAGCTAGCCACGCGGCCAGAGAAGCGCGTCGGCGCGGACGAGCTTTGGGACAAGGCCGAGACCGCCATGATGGGCGTGCTCGACCAGATCAAGCGCAATACGAACGCCAGCATCCAGACCTCGATCGCCGAGGGCGAAGGCGCTTTTTACGGGCCGAAGTTCGAGTATCACCTGCGCGACGCGATCGGACGCACCTGGCAGTGCGGCACGACCCAGGTCGACTTCAATCTGCCGGCCCGCTTCGGCGCCTTCTACATCGATGCCAACAGCGAGAAGCGCACGCCGGTCATGATCCACCGCGCGATGTTCGGATCGCTCGAGCGCTTCATGGGCATCCTGACCGAGAACACGTCGGGTCATTTCCCGCTGTGGCTCGCGCCCGTGCAAGCCGTGATCGCGACCATCGTCTCGGATGCGGACGAGTACGCGTTGAAGGTTGCCGCCGAGTTGCGCCGCGCGGGCCTGCGCATCGAGACCGATCTTCGCAACGAGAAGATCAACTACAAGGTGCGCGAGCACTCGCTCGCAAAGGCGCCGGTCATTCTCGTCGTCGGCAAGCGTGAAGCCGAAGAGGGGAAGGTGGCCATGCGCCGCCTCGGCAGCAACGAGAACAAGACGCTGACGCTCGCCGAGGTGAAGGCCTTGCTTGTCGACGAAGGCGAGGCGCCGGACCTCAAGCGGGCCCGGGCCTGAAACGGATCCTCAAGGGCTACCGGCGGCTGGCGCCGCTGGAGCCTGCTGGGGCACAGTCTCGCCGAATGCGGCCGGCCGCACGGCTTCAAGAGCGACAAGGCCAACCTTGAGATAACCGGTCGCGCGGAGCTGATCGAGCACGGCAATCAACTCGCCGTATGGCACGCTCTTGTCGGCCCTCAGAAAGAGGCGCGTATCGCGATTGCCGTTCGTGACGCGCGCCACCGTCGTCAGGAACATGGCTTTTGAGACCGTATCCTCGCCGACGGCAATCTCGAGGTTCGACTTGATCGTCACGTAGATCGGCTTTTCCGGGCGCGGCTGCGGTTTCGCCGTCGCCGCCGGAAGCTGCACGGCGATGTCGACCGTGGAGAGGGGTGCCGCCACCATGAACACGATCAGCAGCACGAGGATCACGTCGATGAACGGCGTGACGTTGATCTCGTGCATCTCGTCGTCGTCGCCGTCCTCTCTGTCGCGAATACCGCCCGCCATCAGGCCTGCCCCCTTCGCACGACAGCTACGGGCGGCCGGCTCGCGGCGCGGCGATCGATGTCACGCGAGACGAGGCGCTCGACTTCATCGCTCGTCTCGCGCACGAGCGCGCGGTAACTGGCGATCGACCGGCTGAGCTGGTTGTAGAGGATCACGGCAGGGATAGCGGCAACGAGGCCGATGCCCGTCGCGAGCAGGGCTTCCGCGATTCCCGGCGCGACGACGGCGAGGCTCGTCGTCTGCGACTTCGAGATGCCGATGAAGCTGTTCATGATGCCCCAGACCGTGCCGAAAAGGCCGATGAACGGCGAGGTGGCGCCGACAGTGGCAAGGAAGCTCATGCCGCGCCGCATGCGCCGTGTCAGCGCCGCATCGAGGCCGGAAAGGCGCGACGCCACGCGCTCCTTGAGCCCGGCGCCGTTCAACACGTCCTCCGAAAGCTCGATCTCTGCTTGCGCGACCCTCACCATGCCTTTTGCGACGGCTGTCCGCCGCGTCAGGTGCGCAGCCGCCGTATCGAGCGATGGCTCCTCGGCGAGCGCTCTGAGCCCGCGCCGCAGCCCCATGCGCGCCGTCATCAGCTCCATGAGCTTGGCGAGCCAGACCGTCCAGACGCCGAGCGAGGCGATCGCGAGCCCGATCATCACCGCTTTGACGACGATGTCCGCCGCCATGAACATGCCCCAGGGCGAAAGGTCATGGGGCAGTTGCTGCGATCGTTCGGTCTCGACCGGCGGGAGGGCAATGGGCGACGGCGATGTCGGAGCCGTCTCGGCAGACCGGGAGGCTTCGCCGGGCGTAGGCGACGGCCCCGTCGTCGGCAGGTCGACCGCCGGGCCAGGCGCGGGGCTGACTGCTGCTGGAGGCGCCAGAGGCGGCTGCGTCGTCTGCGCGCCCTCTTGAGACGGCGTCTGCGGCACCGCCTGTGCGAAGGCCGGCGCCTGCGAGAGGGTCGCTGCCAGGATCAGTCCCATCGCAAGACGAGCGCAGAAAACGGTGGTCCTCACGCAGCTTTCCCCTTGTGCGGCTGTGTGGGCGACATGCCGCCCTTGATCGATCGGAGGAACGCCCCGCGAGGGGTGCCCCGGCGTGAGGTGGCTCGTGCCACCCATAAGGCCTTGCTACATTTGATGACTCCGGTAGTCTAGTTTTAGTTTGCCGCAGCTCCGGCCGCATGACGGGCAGCAGGCAGCGCATGGGGCATTGCGTGCGATTATACTTGACTAGAGTAGTATAGATAAGTTTTCTCATCCGGTGCTTGCCGGGTTCCGGCAGCATGTGGATCCGACGCCTGACGGGGCAGCAATCCACCCGGATCCGATATGGAGATGCTGTCCGAGGGGGGACGGCTTCTCCGTGAGAGCCGGTCTCGTGGCCGCTGTGGTGCCGCGTCGTCCTCGGAGGGCTCCTTGCCTCCCTGCCGACGGATGACTTGAGCGCCGCTCGGCTTTGGCTGGCCGCCCCCGCGGATGCCTGGGCATGACATGATCCCCCGATCATGTGCTGGGCATCCGCGGGCGAGTTTTCCCACATAACCTCATGCCTTGCAGCGTCCTCGGATCATGACAGTATGTGCTGTCATCATTCCGGGGGTTTCCATGGCGCTCATCAACTACATCGTGCCCGTCGAGTTCGACTTCGGCGCCATCAAGACGTTGCCGGCGGAATGCGCCGCAATCGGCATGAGCCGCGTGCTGCTCGTGACGGACAAGGGCCTGCGCGCCGCCGGCCTCGTCGACCGCATACTGGAGCTGCTCAAACCGGCCATCGACGTCGAGGTCTTCGACGACGTGCCGACCAATCCGACAGAAGCCGCCGCACTGGCGGCAGCCGAGATCTATAGAGCCACAGGCCGCAATGGCATTGTTGCGCTCGGCGGCGGCTCTCCGCTCGATCTTGCCAAGGCCGCGGCCCTCATGGCCTCGCATCCAGGGCCTATGGCGCAGTACGCTTTCATCCTCGGCGGCCTGCCCAAGATCACCGCCGCCGCACCGCCCGTGATCGCCATCCCGACCACCGCCGGCACTGGCAGCGAAGTCGGACGTGGCGCCATCATCACGCTGGCGGATACGCGCAAACTCTCGTTCTCGAGCCCTCACATCGCGCCCCGGAAGGCGATCAATGATCCCGAGCTGACACTCGGCCTGCCGCCCGGTCTCACGGCAGCTACGGGCATGGACGCTCTGACGCACTGCATCGAGACCTTCATCTCATCGCGCATCAATCCGCCGGCCGATGCCATTGCCCTCGACGGCGCCGAGCGCGCGTGGAAGTGGATCGAGAAAGCGACGAACGAACCGGGAAATCGCGACGCACGCTGGCACATGATGATGGCCTCGATGCACGGGGCGCTGGCCTTCCAGAAGGGACTTGGCGCGGTGCACGCGATGTCGCATCCGCTCGGCGGCATCAGCGAGGTCTCGCTGCATCACGGCACGCTAAATGCGGTCATTCTGCCCGCCGTCCTGCGCTTCAATGCCGATCACGTTGGAGAGAAGTACGCCACGCTGAAGCGCGTGTTCGGCCTGCCTGCCAGCGCCGATCTGCCGGATGCCATCGCCGCACTCAGTGCCCGCCTCGGTCTGCCACCGAACCTCAAAGCCATGAGCGTGCCGAAGAGCGTCTTCCCGCGCATGGTCGAGGGCGCCATGGCGGATCACTGCACGCCGTCGAACCCGCGTCCGCCGACACCCCAGGACTACACGCAGCTATTCGAAGAGTGCTGGGAGTAGCCGCCTCTATTGTCCCCTCTCCCCGCATGCGGGGAGAGGGTTTGGGTGAGGGGCGGCGACAAGCACCGAGGTCAGAATTTGCGGCCGCCCTCATTCACGCAAACACAGAAACAATCACGGGAGAGAAACGCCATGGCAGCCATCGAGAAGATCGAAACCGGGTTCTACCGCGTACCGCTGCCGGTACCGCTCTCGGACTCCACACACGGTACTATGACCTCCTTCGAGCTGATCACGGCCCGCGTGCGCGATGCCGACGGCGCAGAGGGCGTCGGATACACCTACACCACCGGCCACAATGGCGGCGCCGTCGCCCGCCTGCTCGCGCGCGACATTCCGGAGATCGTCGGCAACGAGGACGCCGACCGCATCGAGCGGCTCTGGCAGAAAGTGTGGTGGGGCCTGCATTACGGCGGCCGCGGCGGACCGAGCGTCCTCGCGCAATCCGCTTTCGACATGGCGCTGTGGGATCTCAAGGCCCGCCGCGCGAACCTGCCCCTCTGGCGCCTGCTTGGCGGTCACGATCCGGCCGTGCCCTGCTATGCCGGCGGCATCGACCTCCATCTTTCCGTCGATGACCTCATCAAGGAGCACGACGCCAATCTCGCGAAAGGCTTCCGCGCCATCAAGATGAAGGCGGGCCGCCAGCGCATGTCGGAGGATGTCGAGCGCATCAAGGGCCTGCGCGGCTATCTCGGCGAAGGCTTTCCGCTCATGGCCGACGCGAACATGGCCTGGACAGCGGATGAAGCCATTCGCCGGGCGCGGGCCTTTGAACCCTATGGCCTCGTCTGGCTCGAAGAGCCCATCATTCCCGATGACATCGCGGGGCATGCGCGCGTCGTCGCCCACGGCGGCGTGCCGATTGCAACGGGCGAGAACCTGCGCTCGCTGTACGAGTTCAAAGCCCTCATCGCGGCAGGTGGCGTCAGCTTCCCGGAGCCGGACGTTACGAATTGCGGCGGCATCACCGTCTTCATGAAGGTCGCGCACCTCGCCGAAGCCTTCAATCTGCCCGTCACCTCACACGGCGCGCACGATGTGTCCGTACACCTGCTCGCAGCGTGCCCTAACCGCAGCTTCCTCGAAATTCACGGTTTCGGCCTCGACCGGTACATCGGCGAGCCGTTGCCGCGGCGCGAGGGCAATGCGATTGCCCCGGACCGGCCGGGGCACGGCGTCAACTTCGATTGGGCAGGGCTCAGCAAGCACGCGTCGCCGTAAGGCTCGGGCTCATCATCTGGATTTGGCAACGCGCTCGGGCTTTCCCTTGCGCTTCGTCTTGGCCATTTTCTTGAGCTCTGCCTCGCTCATGCTCTCGACCATCTCGCGCGAGGCGCCCTGGAGCTTGCTCTTCTTGACCTCGCCGCGCTTGGCCGCCAGCGCCGCGCCGGCCGCTTTCTGTTGTGCCTTGGATTTGGCTGGCATGACCGTTCTCCGCTAGAGTTGATGAAGGCCCAACGCGCGCACGGACTTGTTCGTTCGAGCTAGGCGTTCGGGTCTGGAACATTTCGCCGCTGCGTTTGTTCGTCAATAATCAGCATCTGGGAGGTTGGATATGTTCAAGCCCTTGCTCGCTTGTGTCAGTGCAATTGCTCTCGCCGCGACGGCCGCTGTGGCGCAGGACGCCATGACCGCTACGGCGACATTCGTCAGCAAGGCCGGCAAGGAAAGCGGCACCGCGAAACTGACGGACACCGCTGTGGGCGTTCTGATCGAGCTCGACGTGAGCGATCTACCGGCCGGTCAATGGGTCGCTTTTCATGTTCACGAGACGGGCACATGCGACCATGCGGGCGGCCACATGTCCGCGGGCGGCCACTTCAATCCCGACAAATCCGCCCATGGCTTCAACGATCCTAAAGGACCGCACGCCGGCGACATGCCGAACCAGTTCGTGGCTGCCGATGGACGCCTCAAGGCTCAGGTTCTGAACACCTTCGTGCGCCTCGACGAAGGCGATGGTGCCATTCGGGGCAAGGCGCTCATGATCCATGGCAAGGCCGACGACTACAAGAGCCAGCCGGCGGGCGATGCCGGCGATCGCCAAGCCTGCGCGGTGATCAAGTAGGCCTGCAGCACGGCAAGCCTCGATCTCATTGAACCGGCCAAGGATCGTACAAAGGTTAGCGCCGCGCTAACCTTCAAAGGTGCGGCGCGGCAGCCGTTGGCCGCGAACGTCGATCGGAATTTCGTCGATGAACGGACTGATCGCGTCGCAGTCCTCATCATCGAGGGCAACGTAGCAGGGCAAGTCCGCGTAGTGCGGATCGCGGCCATCCGCAAAGCAGTCGCCGGCAAGCGCGTCCAGATCGATCATCTCGTCGAATGGCTCAAGTGCCCTGTCGTCCACAGGCCAGCTCCCGACTGAATACCAACGCGTGCGAGAAATCATGGCGCATCTCCGTGCTGCCATCTTTCCGCCGAACGACGCTCGAGGTGGAAGGTTCCGTCGGGCTGCAGATTCAGCGCGACGCGCGCACGAGCCGATCGGCAACGATGCCAACGGCGACGAAGCCGATACCCGCGAGCTGCACAGGGGTCAGCTTTTCGCCGAGGAGGAAAACGCCGATCAATACGACCGTCACCAGCTCCAGACTGACAATGATGGAATAGCGCCCGGCACTGAGGCGCGGCAATGCATAGGCGAACGACGCAATCTGGATGGCGCCGCCGACGAGGCCAATGGCCAGAAGGCTCGGCCACGCGGACGCACTCGGGATCAGCGAGGCACCGAACAGCAGTGTCACAATCGTGTATCCGGTCCCGAGCCCCAGATAGATCGCGCTCGCACTCGCGAACGGTGACGCCTGCCGCGTGTAGCGGTACGCGATCGCGACGTACATGCTGAAGATGATCGGCGTCGCCAGCACGCAGAGGAGGCCCACCGGATCGGCATCACCGATACCCAGTGACGGCCAGCCGGCGAGCAGGGCGCCGATAAAAATAAGCGTCACAGCGGCGATCGACTGCCACCGGATATGCAGCGCGTAGACATAGCGATCCAGCGCCAGCGTGATCATCGGGTAGACGAAGAACACCGTGACGACGACGCTGGAGGGCACGGTCTGAACGGCGCGGAAATAGGTATAGGTCTGCGCGAGGCCGAGCGTGATGCCATTCAGAAAGAGACCTCGCCCCGGGCCGAGCCATTCGGCGCGGAGATTTGGGCTCGTCCACCAGGCCAGCGGAATCAGCACCGAAAGCGCGATCCAATAGCGCCAGAAGAGCACGGCCGAAACGTCCATGCCGCTCTTGTAGAGGCCGATCGCGAAGTACGGCACGGTACCGACGAGCGAGGAGCCGAGAGCGGCGGCCACCACGGCACGTGTCTCCCCGCCGGGGGCGGGTTGGGACTGGGCGGACATCGGGTGACCGATCTCGGGAGTGCGGGAAGGAGGAATGAGGCAGCGACGAACCGCTGCTTATAGCGTCATGCCGAGCGCAAGGCGACGTAGCGGGAACGCAGCCGCAGCATTTCTTTGTATGATATTATCGCGGTCGCATTCTAAGCGGTGACGAGCTCCGCGAGATCGCGCATCGGCACTGCCGCATCGGCGAGCAGAAGATCCGCTATCCGGTCCTCCCCGCGCCCTGCCTCGAGTGCAAAGGGATCGCGCGCAGCAAGGCGGTGATCGAGCACGAGCCGCGAGAGCAGGAGACGGCGCGCATCGCCGCGATGCTTGTGAATGCGGTCGGCTTCCCAGGCGAGATAGACGGCGCTTGCCACATGATAGAGCACACTCGTCGCGCGGCGGGCATCGGCCTCGTTGCTGGCTTCACGCGCGACACGCTGGGCGAAGCGGATGGCGGCGTCCACATTCCGGCGCAGGCGATCGCGGAAGGCTACGGGCACACCCGAGCTGTCATCGAGCCGCGCGGCAAGGTCGGCGGCGAGCGCTGCTTCCGCACTGTGACGGCCGACGGCGCGGGTCAACGCGTCGAGAGCGACGATGTTGCCCGTCCCCTCCCATATGGAGCCGAGATGAGCGTCGCGCAGCAGGCGGGCGCAGGCGAATTCCTCGACGTAGCCGATGCCGCCACGGAATTCGAGCGCATCGCCCGTCATCTTGCGGGCATCGCGCGTCGAACGATACTTGAGCACGGGCGTGAGCATCCGTACGAGCGCCGCGGCTTCCTGGCTGCCGCCGAGTTCGGCGCGATCGAGTGCATCCGCCGTGATGAAGCACATGGAGAGCGCCTGCTCCAGCGGCAGAATGAGCTTCAGGAGCTGGCGGCGGGCAAGCGGCAGCTCGACAATCCGGCGACCGAAAGCGCGGCGGCCATGCGCGACGGTCAGCGCATCGTGCAGCGCACGCCGCATGAGCGCCGTCGATTTGACGCCATTCGACAGGCGCGACCAGTTGACCATCTCGGCCATCTGGACGAAGCCGCGATCGAGACGGCCGACGGCATAGGCGACCGCACCTTCGAGCTTGATCTCGCCCGAAGCCATGGAGCGCGTGCCGAGCTTGTCCTTGAGACGCACGATCCGATAGCTGTTGACGCTGCCGTCATCGAGATGGCGCGGCATGAGGAAGAGCCCGACACCGCGCGTGCCACCGACCGCACCTTCAGGGCGCGCCAGCAGCATGGCGACTTCGGCATCGGCATTCGAGCAGAACCACTTGTCGCCGGTGAGGCGCCAGTGATCGCCCTCGGGCCTGGCGATGGTCGTCAGGCTGCCGACGTCGGAGCCGCCCTCCTTCTCCGTCATGAACTGCGCGCCCTGCGTGAGGCGGCTCATGTCCGTCTCTGTCAGGCGGTCGAGATATTTTGCCTTGAGAGCTTCATCGCCATAGCGCGAGAGCAGCATGGCCGCGCCGTCCGTCACATTGAGCGGACAGCCCATGCCGAACTCGGCCTGATTGAAGAGATATGTGAAGGCGTGCTTCGCGGCAGCAGGGTACGTGCCTGACCAGCCGAGAATGCCCTTCCTGTGCGACATCGCGTGGATGCCGAACTCACCGAAGCCGACGCGCTCCAGCTCGCGATAGGCCGGGTGATACTCGATGTGCTGAACGTCATTGCCGAAGCGATCGCGCGCATGAAGAACCGGCGGATGGCGATCGGCGAGGCGCGCGCAATTGTCGAGATGGTCGCCCGCCAACGCGCCGAGGCGATCCAGATGCGGCTCGATGTGGGTGAGAATGTCCTGCGGCAGGTGGATACGCAGCAGATCCATGAGCGATGGATCGGCGCGGAAGAAGTTGAGCCCCGTGGTGTCGGGCGCGATCGCGCCGGTCGAGATCTTTGCTTCCGTGACTGTCATGTGCGCTCCACTCCCAAATGGACAGCAGGCCGCTGCCGATGGCCAGCCACCGGCGCCGCTCTTGTTTCGCTGGTCTGCGATCTTAGTCCGAAGGCGCCTGATAGTCGCCGCCCACAGCCTCGTCGGCCAGCGAGCGCACGAGATCGAGTACGGACTTGCGCACTTTCGGATCAGTAATGCGGGAGAATGCCCGATTGAGCTCGAGGCCTTCGCGGCTGCTCAGAAACTCGAACACGTGGCTGTCCGAAGAAGAACGATCGGCAAATCCCGGCGCCGGAGCCTGCTGCGCGCCACTGCCCGGCGCATCATCGTAGAAGAATTGAACGGGCACGCCGAGCACGCGCGACAGCTCGAACAGGCGGCTCGCGCCGATGCGGTTGATGCCTTTCTCGTACTTCTGCACCTGCTGGAAGGTCAGTCCCAGGCGCTCGCCGAGCTTTTCCTGACTGATACCGATCAGCATGCGCTGAAGTCGCACGCGATTGCCCACGTGGACATCGATCGGATTCGGCCGGCGCGTGCCGCGTTCCAACGCCTCGCCGTCATCCGCCGGATCAGCCATGGCATCCCCCTAAAGCAAAACAATCATCGACCCCGGTACGCCGCGCCGTGCCCGCGCGAGCGTTCGCAATTCCTAGGTGTGGGTTGCGGTTTCGTCAACCACATGCTGCGGCATTGCAATGGATCCCCCGACAATCCGGCGGCATTCCAGGACGCAATTCCTAGAGCTCTGCGCAACGCGATCCTTGCGGACGCTGGGCCTGCGCCCGTAGTTATGACAGCGTTGGAGCGATAAGACGACCGGTGATCGGTCGCAGAGGGAGGTCTGGGCGCGCATGGCGAGGCTGAAAACGGCGATCAATACCGCTTCCGAGGATTTCGCAGCCAACCGCGCCGCCATGGCGGCCATCGTCGCCGATCTCGCGGAGAAGCGCCAAGCCGCCGCAGCCGGTGGCCCGGAGCGGCTGCGCGAGCGCCATCTTGCCCGCGGCAAGCTGCTGCCGCGCGACCGCGTTCTCGGGCTGATCGATCCGGGCTCGCCGTTCCTCGAGCTTTCGCAGCTCGCGGCTTACGACATGTATGGCGGCGATATTCATGGCGCGGGCGTCATCACCGGCATCGGCCGGATCGCAGGACGGCCGTGCATGATCGTATGCAATGACGCCACGATCAAAGGCGGCACCTACTATCCTCTGACGGTGAAGAAGCACGTCCGCGCGCAGGAGATCGCGTGGGAGAACAATCTGCCGTGCCTCTATCTCGTCGATTCCGGCGGCGCCAACCTGCCGCACTGGACGGAGGTCTTTCCGGATCGCGACCACTTCGGCCGCATCTTCTTCAATCAGGCGCGCATGTCGGCGGACGGCATTCCGCAGATTGCGGTCGTCATGGGCTCGTGCACGGCGGGCGGCGCCTACGTGCCGGCCATGTCCGACGAGACCATTATCGTGCGCCGTCAGGGCACGATCTTCCTCGGCGGCCCGCCTCTGGTGAAGGCCGCGACCGGCGAGGATGTGTCGGCTGAGGATCTCGGCGGCGCCGATGTGCACACGCGCCTGTCGGGCGTCGCGGATCACTACGCCCTCAACGACCGTCATGCGCTGGAGATGGCGCGCAGCATCATCGGAACATTGCCTGCGCGCGAACGCGCCGACGTACCAGTGCGGACGCCCGCACTGCCGGCCTATGATCCGGCGGAGCTCGATGGCGTGGTGCCGGCTTCGCTCATGACGCAGTACGACACGCGCGAAGTCATCGCGCGGATCGTCGACGGGTCGGAGCTTCACGAGTTCAAGAAGAACTACGCGACGACGCTGGTCACGGGCTTCGCCCACATCGAGGGGCAGCCGGTCGCGATCCTCGCCAACAACGGCATTCTCTATTCCGAGACGGCGCAGAAGGCGGCCCACTTCATCGAGCTTGCCTGCCAGCGCAAGACGCCGCTTCTCTTTCTCCAGAACATCACCGGCTTCATGGTCGGACGTGACGCGGAAGCGGGTGGCATCGCACGCAACGGCGCCAAGATGGTCATGGCAGTCGCCAATGCCAATGTGCCGAAGATCACGCTGATCATCGGCGGAAGCTATGGTGCGGGCAACTACGCCATGTGCGGACGCGCGTACGGGCCGCGTTTTCTCTTGACGTGGCCCAATGCGCGCGTGTCGGTCATGGGCGGCCAGCAGGCTGCGAGCGTGCTCGCGACCGTGCGGCGCGACAATATCGAGGCCGAAGGCAAGGCGTGGTCGAAGGCCGAGGAGGATGCGTTCAAGCAGCCTGTGCTCGACGCCTACGAGCGCGAGGGCCATCCGTACTACGGCACGGCGCGGCTCTGGGACGACGGCATTATCGCGCCTTCCGAGACGCGCCGCGTCCTCGGCCTCGCGCTCGCCGTCTGCTTCGAGCGGCCGATTCCCGAGACCAAATTCGGCGTCTTCAGGATGTAGCGGCCCCGATTATTGCCAAAGGCCCAGGCGCTCCCAGTCCGCTTTCGGAT